>QKGJ01000075.1 GCA_003251275.1 Ignavibacteria bacterium | reverse complement strand
ATTTATGTGCGCGAGACTTGTTCATGCCTTCTTGAAACAGACCCTGTCGTGAAATAATTCCCACCGTCAATTAGACTTACGAATATTATGCCACAAGAATCTATCAATTCCGTTACATAATTCCAACAAACGTTTATAATGCTCCTGATTTCGCGAAGAAATTCCTACAATGGGGAAGATATCTTCACAGTCCCCTCGTACACGCGCTTGACCCGCTTGCTCACCATACAGGTTATTTCATACGGAATCGTCCCAATTCTTTCTGCAATATCCCATGCGGAGATCATTTCGGATCCATCCTTTCCGATTAACGTCACTGGTTCGCCCTCGTGAACGGAATTCATACCTCTGAGATCAATCATCAAATGATCCATGCAAATCGTTCCGGCAACCGGAACGCGTTGCCCGCGAACAAGTACCTCGGCCTTGCCTGTCAATAATCGTGAGTAGCCGTCGGCATACCCAATGGGAACCGTCCCGATTCTTGTCCGCTCCTTCGCAACGAATCGCCGACCGTATGAGATGCTCACGCCGGGCTCGACGCTCTTCAAGAACGAAATCTGCGACACCAATGACATCACAGGCTTTAGCGGATATTTCTTGTACAGTCCCACTGCTGGTGCATAACCAAAGAACATGAGCCCGGGCCGCACCATCGTAAAGTGGGATGCAGGCAAGCTCATGATTGCGGCGCTGTTGGCCATGTGCACAATCGGAATTTCAATTCCCTTACTCTTCACGGATTCGAGGAGCGACGAAAACCTCTTGAGCTGCTCTTTCGCAAACGATTGATCAGCAACCTCGGAATTTGCAAAATGACTGTAGATGCCGGCAACCTGAAGGTGAGTACAACGAAGGATCATTTCGATTTCAGTCTCGGCCAGGAGATAGTTCAGCCCAAGACGGCCCATCCCTGTATCAACTTTGATGTGAACAGTCGCTCTTTTTCCAAGACGCGACGCAACATAATCTATCTCCCGCGCTCCTTCAATCGAACCGACGGTCAGATCGATTTTCTCGTTAATGGCGGATTCGATCGACTCCTTTCGCGGCAACTCGAAGACAAGCACCGGATGCGTTACACCTGCCTGACGCAGTTCCAGCGCCTCATCGATCCGCGCAACCGAAAGAAACTCGACTCCTACTTCCACTGCCGCGCGAGAAATCTCCACCATGCCGTGACCGTATCCATTCGCCTTTACCACAGCCATGATTCTCGTCTTCCGATTTGTGTAGAGACGGACCGCTTCAACATTGTGTCGAAATGAAGAGAGGTTTATTCGTGCCTGCGTGGGATGTTCGAATGGGGGAGTACGTAGCATGGTATGTGCAATATCTAAACATGATATCTGAATTGCAAACAGGGAAACACCTTGACATGTGGCGCTGACCAATGTATATTTACGATAGGAACGTCTGCACCCCACAAGCGCCGATGCTGATCTTTCTCGGACCTTGTAATGACAGTTGATCGTACCGTTTACTCTTCAAGAAGGAACACGGTGCTGTGTGCTGAAACAATTCCCTGCATATCCTCTCTTCTCTAAGTTAAGCCCACTTTGTCAGTCGAGGTCCACAAACTTCGCTCTTTCCCTTTTTGTCACTTCATTCCTCCCTTTCGCGAGTGATACTGCGCGGTCCGGCGACGAGAGAACTCTACCCGATTTGAACGTCCCAACTCAAGCCGGCCACATTTCTCTCCCTCTCCCACCTAACATCGCCATTGGCCTTTTCAACCCCGACCCACTTCTTGATATCGCGATTGTCGAAGATGGATATGTGAAGGTCTACCAGAATATGGGGAACGGGTACTACAGTAAACTCATTGAGCAGGAAGTACTTGGTGAAGTGGAGAGTATGGGCTTTCAAAATGTGTCCGGCGATAGAAACCCTAACCCATTCAAAAGCGGTGAACTTTCACTCCGGTTTAAAGGTGGGGGTTCACAAATATTCTCATATGATCAGCTCATTTTTCAATATCGTTTCGCACCTGCCAAGCTGTTGATCCCTTCTCTCAACTTTGTAGAAGAGTGGAGAAGCTCTCCACAGATACAACCGGTCATTCGCATGGAAATCGGGGATATCGACAATGATGGCGCCATCGAGATCGGATACCCATTTGTCCCACAGTTCGGCAACTCAAATCAATTTGTGGTGTTTCAATCAGTAGCTGACTCGTTTGTCGTTGACTGGGATACATTACTCGTTGGTGGGTATGGGCCATACGCAATCAGCGATCTGGATAACGACGGGAATAAGGAGTTCATCATCACCAAGGATGGCGTAATAGCAGTGATCGAATGTTTCGGTCCGAGACAATATAGATACTATTCGACAAATATCGATTACGTTGCCCCGCCATTTAGAGCCCTGGAAACAGACATCGATTATGATGGTGTGAAAGAAATTAGTTTGTTGACAAGTAATCCGTCCCCCCCCCCTGGCCAGGATGCCACATTGATCTACATCTCCGAGTTCGGAAGCAAAGGGCCAATCGCGAACGGCTGGTTCATGTCTTTTAACATCCAGATAGCCCGCTACGCAGGCTACACTTTTGAAATGGCTGTCGGTCAAATCGATGGAACAGGGAGCGACGAGATTATTCCCGCTGGCGGTTCGTTCGGGGTGAACGAACCGGTGCCGATTGATTACCTCTGGTACAATGGCAATACTTGGGTAAGCCGACAAATCAACACAGGTTTACAGTCGGGCACCACTGCTCCCATGTTCGTGAATCTGGATGCCGACAGCACACTAGAATTGTTCGTGGGCGGAGTCGGACCCATCGGACACGGCTCATGTTTCGCACTTGATTATGTGAGCGACACAACATGGAATGTCCTCTGGGCGGATTCATCTTTGCGCAATACACCCCTCAGCGTGAACGCAGGCATGCTTGACCAGGACTTTATTGTGGCGGGGGCAAATACGTGGGACAGGCCCCCATCGGATACTCTTTACTCGGAACTTCATGCTTATTTTCCTTCAGGGACAAAGCTCGGCATCTGGCGACGCGATACAGCCTCCGTTCAGAATTTCCATTTCCTTGATATCGACAATGACGGCAGAACAAATCTTCTTGTCCCAATTATTTCTCACTTGATATATGAGCATCTTGCGGATTACGAATATTACGGGACTACAAATGTGCAAGGAAATGATCTTCCGACCGGTTCATTTGAGCTTCATCAGAACTACCCCAATCCGTTCAACCCCGGAACGACAATACGATTCGCAATCTCAACTAAAAGCAAAGTTCAATTGACGGTTTACGACATTCTCGGAAAGGAGGTGAAAAGTCTCGCAAATGACGAACGACCTCAGGGAGACTACGCCGTACAGTGGAATGGAACGAACGATCAAGGCACGTCGGTAGGAAGTGGAATATACTTCGTCCGGATGTATGTCAGTGGTAGTACCGGCAACAGCGGAGTCTCAACCAGAAAAATGGTATTGCTTCGATAGAAGCCTAATGGGTGACCGGTGACGCTCTTTATTCTCAAACCTGAGGAGAACGATAAGTAAATCATTCACAGGAAGGAGACCTTGCCATGAGACATGCACTAGCAACAATCCTTGCAACTATGTTAGTGAATTTGACTCTTTACACTCAGTTCCTTGATCCAACAAAACGAATCATACCAACTCCTCAAGACCAGACATCTGGCTGTACACCACAGGTATTACGTCCACTCACGTACCACTTTGAACGGCTTACGCAGCAAGCTCAAAATCTGGACATTGCAACATTTAAGACAATTTGGGCCTCTGGACCAAACGGGTTGGGTTTGAATTGGTCTGTCAACCAGAACACCGCGGGTGTGTTTGGAAATCCAATCGGATTCTCCTACGAAGGATTACCATGTAATACGCCTGTATACATAAACAAATTCCTCTTCGGCAACCTCCGACCTACTCTGCTTCCTAAAAGGAGAGACCTAGCGGCTGTGTCCACTGGCCAGGTGCTTCGCACCTATATTTACCACAATGAGTTGAGCCTGACACCCTCACCCCTCCCACTGCGGCAGACAA
>QKGJ01000224.1 GCA_003251275.1 Ignavibacteria bacterium | reverse complement strand
AAGCCTTGCCTCGTTACCGAACTCAATAGCCTTGCTGTATAAGCCATCAAGATAGAAGTAGTAGGAAAGCCTGGATAGTCCCATGGCGTGATACCGATATTTTCCTAACTTTTTCGATTCCCTCGTGTATTCCAATGAAAACTGAATGAGTGACTTTCGTGAATGAGATTGATAAGGGAAATAGAATGAGAACAATTTCAAGTAGCTTATTGCCTCCAAATCATCTCTCTCCTCGGCAAGCGAAACGAGAGAATCCACTGTCTTGTTTGCCTGCGATGTGTTACCCCACCAGACCTCAGCACAGGCTCTAGTTTCAAGGAACTTTGGCTCAAGTGGATTGAGCTTTGTGGCTTTGTCTATCGCATCAACGATCTTTGCGTGATCCTGCTTCTTCCAATATGCCAACGCAAGGGCATACCAGTAGTTCGGATTCTCCGGATTTCGGTGACACAGCGTGTTGAAGAACCTGAGGGCATTGTCAACACCTTTGAGCTTTTCGTATGCTTTCTCAAACACGTTGAAACATTCAGGGGCCTCAAGCCCGAGTTCTATCGCATTGTTCAGCTGGATGAGCGCGGATCTGTAATCCCGCCTGAAGAAATAGACACTCCCCAATGCGAAATAGCTCAAAGCCGGGTGTGGTCCATATTCAATCTTGTCGTTCAGATATGTTATGGTGTTGTCGAAATCGCGGGCGTAGAGTGCGATTTCCGCGATCGTCTGGTACAAATATAGATAATCGGGATACCGCTCAAGAAGAACCTTGCATCGGATCATCGCTTCCTCGAAACGCTCGGCACCGATCATCTCCCGCAATTCGAGGTATTCAGCTTTGCGTTTCTCTGGACGGCTATCCGTCGAAGTACTTGCTGATGGAATGAGGAAAATGAAAACGGAAAGCACGAAAACCAGACGGTCCATGGGTGATCACTCTGACGATGTTATGCTGGCAATGTCTCCGATCAGTTGCTCGGCCTGATGACTGAGCCTTCCTTTGAACCTGAGCAGCTCCTGAAGATCAGATATGGCGCTGTCGGGACGTCCGAGCATCAGCGCAGCCTTGGCGCGGAGCCAGTGAGCCTCTTCTACAAGCCGGTCATTCCCTCCCGAGTCGATGATCTGATTCAATTGAAAAAATGCCCGATTCACTTTCGACTCATCAAACCCGGGGAAGAGTGTCAGCATCGAGGTACGTGCCGAGCGCAGATATTGTTCTCCGAGGGCCAGACGCACAAATCCTGTCACCTCGCTCTGCGGATGACGACGGAGGTATCTCTCGAGAGATCTGATTGTCTCCTCGTCATTTCCGGAAATTGACTCGTCATACAGCCGTGCGAGTTCCCGCTCACCTGCCGTCCGCAGCCTTTCCATACCTCCAGAGTCGTCTAGGGCGGAGAGCGCAACATACGGGCCGGTCATGAAGTGGCTGACAACGGGAAGGAGCACTCCAATGGTAACAAGCACAGCAAGAGTGTAGCGTAAGTACGTCCATGCATCCCCTGCATAGGCGGACGATCGTCGGCTGAAGGCACGACGCCGTGGAAAGGGATTGTGCTTCAGTGTTGAAGACTCACCAAAGAGTTCTTTCCCGTCTTCAGCAGCAACGTTGACCAGAGACGTTGCAAGCTCCAGTTCATGTGAAAGTTCCGGATCCTTCTCAACCATATCGAGAACCCGGAGTGATTCTTCCGGAGAGAGATTTCCGAGGACAAGATCCCTGACCATGTTTTTGCTGTCGTCCATTGTTACCCTTTATCTATACCTTCTAGGAGACCTTTTTTCGAATCTGTTTGCGGATTCTCTTCAACGCTGCATCCTCACGGCTTTTTAGAGTGGAAATTGGCAGATTGAGCAGTTCTCCTATTTCTTTGAAAGTGAATCCGGAGTAGAACCGCAGTTTGATGATTTCAAAGTCACGGGGAGGCAATTGCTGGATAATTGACCGGAGTATCTCAGAGGATACACGGTCACCCCCGCCGGATCGCAACAACTCCAGACTTGCAGGATCAACCGAATCCGGAAGTTCAATGTGTTTGCCTCCACGCTGTCGAAGCTGTATAGCCCGGTTCACCACAGATTTTGCAACATAGTTTCGGATGTGTTCAACAGACTCAAACTGCTTCGTCTTTTTCAGAAGGAGGGATGATACCACGCCGTGAACAATATCTTCGGCCTCTTCCTTGGTGATAAGTGTTGTCCGGGCAAGATTGGTCCAAAAACGGAGATAGCGTCGATAAGCCTCGACCCACAAAGGTTCATCAGCAATGGGGAATGTCTTGCGGTGCGCTGCTGTTTGACTCATCAGGATTGACTCCTGAAGTTGGTCGTGGGGGGATCAAGAGAACTGCGATCGAGGTAGATTCATCATAACGATTTGAATGTAGGAACGCAAGCTGCGTTCAATTTTTCTGCTTGCCCCGAAGGTTCCAATGTCCGGAAATGCAAACTTCATAACACGTCTGGTTTGTTGAATATCACTCACGAAATGTTTACCTTTTCTGCGAAGTGTCTGTTCACCAGCCAGGGAGCATCATGAAGAAGATCTTAATAGTGACTATACTCGCCCTCTTATACCTGCCGGTCTCAAATGCGCAGGATGATCTTCCAATCCCGCCAAGGCGCACACGTGCCGCCAAGGTGGGAGGCTTTGGTGGGTTTACGCCCGGCTGGCTGTTCCTGGATGTGGCACCAATCAACACTGTCCTTCAGGCCGCGGGAGGTGCCGCCCTGAAGGACAATGGCGTGTTCATGGTTGGTGGTGCCGGCTCGGTATATATTATGTTCATCCCGAATCTCCGCATCGGCGGTGTCGGAATGAACGGCTCCATATCGAGCACGTCGGTCGATGCATTCGGCATCCGTCGTGATGCGGAACTCAAAGCAGGGTGGGGAGGTGTGACGGTCGAGTATGTGATTCCTGTCGTTGAACGTTTTGATATTGCAGTTGGCGGAATGCTCGGTGGAGGTGGAATTGATCTTATCCTGCGACAGGATGCCGGGAGAGTGAAGACGTGGAATGATGAGTGGCAATTCTTCGGATCGGGAAATTATCAGTCGGGTGGCCAGATCTCCAGCGTCACCAGAAAACTTACAGGCTCCTATCTGGTGTGGATTCCCACGGTGCAGCTGGAATATGCAATCCTTGGATGGGTTGCGTTGAGGGGGGGAGTGAGTTACGTCGGGATGTCTTCACCGTCATGGAAACTGGACGACGAGCAGGATCTCCTTGGCGTTCCAAGCAATATCAATGGCAAGGGCTTCATGATTAGTGCGGGCGTGCTGGTGGGGACGTTCTGAAGCCCACCTGTTACTCTTCTGAGAAAGGCGGACAATGTCCGCCTTTCTTTTTTACAGCGAGAGGATCTGGTGTTTGTAGGAGGTAACGTCAAGTTCGTCAACAAACCAGCGCACCAGATCCGGTCCATACTTGTTCATGAAATAGAGAATGGACAGGCCGCGTTCCTGCAAGACCCCTTCCGGCAGGAATTCCTGACACGCGCGCTCGATCTGGCGAACCACTGTCTCATTGCGCCGTTTCTGTGCTGCATTTGCCTTTTCGCGCAGAATATCGAGTTGATGATCGTTCCTTGAAATCACGCCATCCAGGACGCCAAGCAGAGTCTGATCAACTTCCCGAAGCCCGAACCCCAGCTCTTTGTACACTTCATTTGTCCGATTCCGCGTGTCCTCGAACAACTGGTCAAGGTTCACCTCAGCAACCTGCGCCAGCACCTGTCGTGTAATGGTGTCAGGGTTCGAGAACAAAACAAGAGGATCCAGCTGATACTTCTCCCTGACTCGTTCCACGCGCTCGCTAGCGAATGAAGCACTGGCGCGTGGAAAGAGCACTGGGCGGATTGCCCCGAAGTGCTCATACACAGGACCCAATTGAGCATTGTAGGCAATCTCCGAAGGCCCTCCGACGTACGCAATTGTCGGAAGAATCGTATCCTGGGCGATCGGACGCAGAACGACATTTGGACTTAATTGTTCCGGACTCTCCCGGGCAATGGCAAGAAGCTCTTCCGGTGTAATA
>QKGJ01000178.1 GCA_003251275.1 Ignavibacteria bacterium | reverse complement strand
TGTAAGGTCGTTTGTGGGATCATTATCTCGAAGCGTTCGTGCAGAAACAGCGTTCCAGCCTTCAAAATTTTGATATTGATTCTGTGTAAACTGATCCCAGGCACCGTTATTCGTTCCGGTCCACGCAACAGCTTCATCGAGATAAGGACGGAGGTAATAAGAGTTCCGATCGTACAACGAGGTGCCAAAGTATTTCTGTTGTGTCGGACTATAACGCCCAAAGAATGAGAATGTATAACCGCTGGTGCCACCTTCCTTCGTTGTAACATTGACAAGTCCTGACCGAACATTACCGTACTCTGCGTTAAATCCTCCGGTCTGGACCTGGATAGCTTCAATAGAGGTAATGCTCACATTCGTAAAAGGAGTATTGTCGCGTGCATCACGGAGGTTTAAGCCATTTACCACAAATGCCGTTTGGTCTGCCGCGCCTCCACGGATCGTGAACTGTCCCTCTGCGTTTGCCTGGACACCTGCTTCCAAACCTACCACGCTTGCAACAGTGGAAACGGGAAGTTGCTCAACCTGAGTGGACGTGATATTCGCACGACTATTCGACACATCTTTTTGAACAACCGGACGGGTTGCGACAACCTCTACTACGTCCTCAAGAATCGTCTCCTCGATCAGTGTAACATTTGTTGTTGTAGTTTGATCGATGTCAACACGGACGTTCGATACTGCCTGAGTCTTGTACCCGATCAGGGATGCTACTAGGCGATAGTCACCGGGAAGGACGTTCAATATGGTATAGTATCCATCGATATCGGTCGCACTTCCTCGAAGTGTTCCTTCGACAAGCACGTTTGCCCCAACAAGTGGTTCACCGGTGCCGGATAAAACCCGGCCTGTGATTTTTCCTGTAGTCCCTGCAAAAGTGGCTGTTGTGAGAACGAGTGAGGCAAGAATCAACACGATGTGTTTTGCCTTCATGGCGAACATCTCCTTTTCAGTAGTAAAGTGATGCGCGAATCAGAATGGCGTTGGTCAAAGAAGACAGGAAGTCAGGACTTCCATTGAACGAATCTACCAAAGCTTGAAGTCACTGTCAAGTAAACTTCCGCGGATTTTCCAAAAATCTTTCGCAATGAATATCTTGCCTTTTTCGGCCTTTCTCAGATAATTGCTTCGATTCTCTCCACCCCGATGCCGGGAGCGGAAGATGGCATCATTTTTCCATTGTGGAGTGATGCACCTCGAAAAAGATCGTTTGAAATCAGGGCGGAACCGTCGAGATCTGTCCAATCAACCAGCGGTGACAACTGCGCCGCCGCAGAGATGGCGCAAGATGTCTCGGTCATGCATCCAAGCATGACTTTAAGTCCCAACGAACGCGCCAAGAGGATCATTTTGTGAGCCTCCCGCAGGCCGGTACATTTCATGAGTTTGATATTGATTCCGTGAAATCCCGACGCGGCCATAACAATATCAGAAAGACGAGCCACACTCTCGTCTGCGATCAGGGGGAGAGGGCTTTTTTCCTTCAACCACATCATATCTTCAATCTGGCCTTTAGGCATTGGTTGCTCGATGATTTCGACATTCCTCAACGCAAGCCATTCTATCATCTTTAACGCATTTGAGCGATCGGTCCAACCCTGGTTTGCATCGACGCGAAGCGGTTTGTCAGTAACGTCCCGAATCGAGTTGATCATTTCCTTATCATTCTCTCCACCGAGTTTTACCTTCAGAACTCTGTAAGCTTCGGCCTCTTCCGTTTTCGTTCGAACAATGTCCGGTGTATCGATCCCGATCGTGTAGGAAGTAAATGGAATTTCACTGAGATCAAGTCCCCAGATCCTGTACCAGGGCTGATCCAGCTTTTTCCCCAGCCAGTCATGAAGTGCGATATCGACTGCCGCTTTCGCCGCGTGGTTTCCAGATTCGAGTGAGTCGATATCATGAAGAATCCGTTCCAGGAGAAAGGGTGATTCATACTTTTCCAAGTTGACGTTCGCAAGAAACCGAGCGGCGGTCTCATGGCTCTCTCCAAGATATGGAGGCATTGAGGCCTCTCCGTAGCCGACGATCCCTTCATGCTCAAACTCTACAAGCATGACCGGCGTGGTCGAACGGGAAGAAGTAGCAATCGTGAATGTGTGTTTAAGCGAAAGGGTGTACTGCGTGAATGAGAGCTTCATCGTAAGAGGAGTGTTACAGAAGAATTGAGTAGCAAATGACTATAGTTCCCTCTTGTAAAGAGGTGTTTCAGCGAAGCGCCGGATCCCCGCGTTTTTTCCCGCGCCGATCACCCTCCGGGCACTCAGCAACGATCTCGTCCGGTATTCGCTGTATAAAGAATCAGCAGGATCAAAACTGTTAATATGAACGTCCCCGGACTCGTGGATGAACTTCTTGTCGGACAGGTAGATTCCTACGTGGGTCACACGGCGCCGCCTCGTGGCAGTTTCTTTCGCGCCGAAGAAAACAAGGTCGCCTACTCGCAGATGTCTGTAGTCATCGGTGATTTCGACAGGCTCACCGACGAGTTCTTGCTGGCTCGCATCCCGTGGGAGCAAAACACCATTCAAAAAGAAAACGGTCTTCGTGTAGCCTGAACAATCCATCCCTTTGACTGAGGTTCCACCCCACAAGTAGGGAACGCCCGTAAACCTCTTCGCTGTTTTCACGATGGAAGAGGGAGTGTCCTTTGCCCGAAAGAGCCATTCATCGAAAGGCATTGTTTCCTCGCTTCTAATGAACGCTTCCCTCCCATCGGGATAGGCAACCTTCACATGTGGGCCAGCCTTTTCCACAACCGCAAAGATATCTCCGGCTACAATATCACTTACAATTTCATCGGGAGAATCGTTCGTCCTTAAAGCGACACCATACGATGTGGTGACAATAACTTTCGGTCGGTCAATCCAATTCTGGTATCCTGCAGGATCAAACACTTCAATCTTGTCGTCCGTCCAGCCAAGGTACTCTTCCGGAGTTTGGACGTACAACCAGCCGCGGTCTTGTTTCAGGATACGCAAAGGGGTTCCCAGAAGGACCTGCGTCGCTAATTCTTCGGAGTGACCCGGCTTGGTTCTTATATTCGCCACGCTGACACTGACAACACCGTAGTTTTTCCCATTGAGAGAGGCAAGTGGAAGCGTCACGAGAGAATCAACGATAGTGTATTCCGTTTTGCTTTCGAGAAATGAAACCAGACGATCGCGGAGATCTTTGTTGTGGACTTCTCCACTGAGGATGAGATTCGATCCTTCGAGGCGTCCTGCAACAGCGAAAACCTTTGTTCGTTTGTCAGGGGCAAACTGCTCCTTTGCTTCTTTCAAAAGCGATTCAACCATGGTTTTGTCTCCAGCGCAGCTTGAGAGAATGACAGATGTCGCTGCAACGAAGAACCAGTGAAGAGATTTCCGGAAAGAGAGAATCATCATATTGGAAAGATAGAGCATGCGGGGTCAGATCAGACCCCGCATAGTGAATCGGCTGTGAACGCATCGCGGAGGACTGGCTCCGTCATTTCTTCCGGCCATTCATGAAATTAGGCAGTTCTGAAAAAAAGTGAGCCGAGGTCCTGATTCCACCGAAGAAGTTATCGAGATTTATGTGCTCGTCCGGCGCATGCGCATTTTCGTCAGGAAGTCCGAACCCGAGAAGAACCGTGTCCAATCCGAGAAGCTGCTTGAACTGGGTCACGATTGGAATTGAGCCGCCTTCACGCTGGTAGAGCGGTTTCTTTCCGAACCCTTTTTCAAGAGCCGCGATCGCAGCTTGCACTCCCGGGCTATCGATCGGCGTAATTGCGGCCTCACCTCCGTGGAGATCACGAACTGTCACCTGCACGGTCTTCGGAGTAATCTTCTTGATATGGTTCGCAACAAGCTTTCCAATCCTTGCCGACTTCTGATCGGGAACCAGCCTCATGGAGATTTTTGCTGAGGCACGTGACGGCAGTACCGTCTTTGCACCTTCGCCGATGAACCCTCCCCAGATGCCGTTGCATTCCAGCGTCGGACGGGCCCACACTCGCTCCAGACTTGTGAACCCTTTTTCGCCATAGAGCTGTTTCACACCCAGATCCTTCGCATACTTCTTATCGCTCCAGGGAAGTTTTTTATAAGCGGCTCGTTCTTTTTTTGTTAGTGGTCGAACATCCTTGTAGAACCCCGGAATGGTAATCCTGCCGTTTTTGTCATGAAGTTGGGCGATAATTTCTGTCAGTGCCTGAATCGGATTGTGCACTGATCCACCAAACGATCCCGAATGGAGATCGCGATTTGGACCAACGAGATCAATCTGCAAATATGAGAGTCCTCGCAACCCATAGCAAATAGATGGGACATCCTTTGCAAACATCGAGGAGTCTGAGATAAGGACAAGATCCGCCTTGAGCAAATCCTTGTGCGCCTCAACGAATTCGTCGAGATGCGTGCTGCCAATTTCTTCTTCTCCTTCAATGAGGAGTTTCAGGTTAATGGGGAGTTCGCCGGTGTTCTTGAGAAAAGCTTCGATGCTTTTGAAATGAATAAAAACCTGACCCTTGTCGTCCGCCGATCCACGCGCATACAAATTATCTCCACGAATGGTGGCATCAAACGGTGGCGAAGTCCAAAGGTCCAGGGGTTCCGGCGGCTGCACATCGTAATGTCCGTAGAGCAATACGGTAGGCTTCCCGGGGGCGTTCAGCCAGTCTGCATAAACAACCGAGTGGCCGGGAGTGGGATAAATCTGAACATTCTGAAGCCCAATCGTTTGCATGTGGTTTGCCACCCACTGGGCGCACCGATCCATGTCGCTCTTGTTTTGCGGGTTGGTACTGACACTCGGAATTGCAAGAAGGTCTTTGAGTTCTGAAAGATATCTATCTTTATTCTGGTCTATAAAAGAGAGCACATTATCCATGACATAACTCCTGAATGAAAAAAGATATTTCAAAAGAGGTGTGAGTCGCGCGCTCAAGTTAAAGAAAAGTAGATAGAAGGGCAATCAATCGGGTTATCCTCGGAACGGTTGCGAATCAAGCATCATTTGAATATTGTATGATCATTCATTCATCATCCAAAAAAACAGGTTGCTCCAATGATCTTATCTCTGGCAGATGGAAATATCGCCTACGTAGACCGAGGTGACAAGAATGCAATACCAGTGATTTTTCTCCATGGTTTTCCGTTTAATTACACCATGTGGGAGTTGCAGCTCGAGGCTGTGTCGCGGCACTATCGTGCGATCGCGTATGATGTGCGCGGACATGGCGACAGCACGGTCGGCGACGGTCAATTCACGATTGAACAGCATGTTGACGACCTGATTGCTCTTCTTGATCATCTCAAGATTGAGAAGGTCAATATCGTTGGCCTTTCCATGGGAGGATACATTACGCTTCGCGCCCTCGAACGGAATCCGGAACGGTTCACGAGTGCTGCTCTGTGCGACACCCGGAGCGAGGCGGACTCCAACGAAGGAAAAGTGGGGCGCGCAGTAGCGATGCGAGAGGTAAAGAAGAACGGCTCCATTCAGTTCGCCGATGGATTCGTTAAGAAAATCTTTGCGGAACAAACCTTTGAAAGAAACAAGGATGCTGTTGAGCGCATTCGGTCAATTATAGCACATACCTCCCCCCTTTCCATCGCCGGCACCCTCATGGCGCTGGCAGCCCGCACGGATACTACGCAGTCCCTCGGCGCAATCAAAGTGCCGGTGTTGATCCTGGTGGGCAAACAGGATGCTCTCACTCCGCCATCCGCTGCACAGGCATTGCAGGAACGCATCCCGGGGTCCGAGCTTCACATCGTTCCCGAAGCCGGACACATGAGCAATCTGGAGAATCCTGAATTCTTTAATGAGAAACTTCTCTACTTCCTCAAGCGCGTTACGACGAATAAGTAGTGAAAGCTCTTGTCACCGGAGGAACCGGATTTCTTGGATCGAATTTGTGCGATGCACTTCTTCAACGTGGCTACCAGGTCCGCATCCTTCGCCGCGCGTCCTCAGATACCCAACTCATCGACCATCTTGCAATAGAACAGGCCATCGGCGATGTTTGTAACATCGAATCTCTGCGCAAGGCTATGGCTGGTATTGATCTTGTCTTTCACACCGCCGCAATGGTAACCTTCCTCAAGCGGCACCGCGATGAGCAATTGGAAGTGAATGTCGAAGGAACCAGGAACGTCGTGCAAGCATGCCTGGCATCTGGGGTACGCCGCCTGGTTCATACAAGCTCCGTCGCCGCAATAGGCTATCCGCCAAATGGCGAACTCGCTGACGAGCAAACCCCTTTCAATTGGGAAGGAACGAGCGGGTACAAGTATTCCAAACGCGCAGCTGAACAGGAGGTTTATGCTGGAGTAGAAAGAGGATTGGACACGGTCATCGTGAATCCTTCCGTGATTGTCGGGGAACGGGACATCCACTTTCACGGCGGACACCTTCTTCGCGCCGTCAAGAAAGGAATGACTCCCCTTTATGTGAAAGGGGGAATGAATGTCGTCTATGTGGGGGATGTTGTGAACGGTGAGATTCTGGCAGCAGAGAAAGGAAAGACGGGGGAGCGGTACATACTCGGAGGAGAGAATCTTACGCACAAGGACATTTTTCGTCGGACCGCGAAGATTGTTGGAGGAATTCCGGCTTTTGCTCCACTCCCGATTCCATTGCTGAGATCTGCGGCATTCTTTCTGGAAGGTGTTGCAAAGGTGACGGGCGCAGAGCCCCTTGTGTCCCGCGACCTCGTTGCCGGCGCCGGGAGGTTCAATTGGTTCAGTTCGGAGAAAGCAAAACGAGAACTGGGTTATTCCTTTACGCCGTTCGACATCGTCATCCGTCGAGCATATGACTGGTATCGCGGGAAAGGAATGCTGTGAATAAACGTGTTGCTTCTTGCCGCATATTTCCTACTTTACTACAGACCAAACTCAGGAATCTGATGCGCTGGCTTTCGATCTGCATTTTGTTTCTTCCTTCCTGCACTTCATTCTTCTATCCGGAATATTCCGAAGAGGAATTACAGGCCATGCGACTCCCCGAACAGGTCTACTTTGAAGATAGCGTGACTGTGTTCTTCTCAGAACACGTGAATGCCTTTGCGGACAGGGACCTCATGTGGTTTACCGTGTTGAGACCCGGGGCGGTCGAGATGCGAATCAGTAATACGGAAACGGATTCTCTTGAAGCAGTCTATCATTTTGCGTCGCAGGATATTCCTCTCCACACGCTGGCGTGCAGAGTGGACAAAGAACGGCTCGTGAAGTGCGTACTCTTTGTCGATGGAAGGAAGAAATGTGCAAAGCTTTATCCGGCGTGGTACCCCTTACCCCAGCTTTGGAAAACTCAATTCACTATCGAATCGCCCTAGCGATCGCTACAGTCCCTCCGATGCCAGCCTTCCTCTCAGGCTATAGAAATATCTGAACGTCAAGATCACAACACCAACAGCTAGCACGATCAAGAGAACATCAGTTGAAGCAAGCAGCCAATGACGATCGGAGAGGTAACGTTCCAGCAACAACCCCAACGATACGAGCGTTGTCAGTACCATGAAGGCCGCGGGGAGAGCAGTAAACCAAGCCTTCTTCCCCTTTTGCACGAACCAAGCTGTCACAGCAATAAGTGCAAGAGCAGCCAAAAGCTGGTTCGCGGACCCGAAGATCGGCCAGATCGTCTGATACGCGTTACTAAACGCAAGGATCATCATAAGAGCGACAGCAAGCAGACTGTTAAACGTCCGGCTCTTGAGAAACGCGGGAACGGTCGGAAGCAACGCCTCCCAGAGTTCTTCAAAGAGATATCGTTCCAAACGAATGAGGGTATCGATGGTGGTAATAACAAAACCCTCGAGAATCAGAATTCCGAAGAGCGTCCCATAGAGCGGCGGAATAGAGAAGCCGTTAAACAGTGTTTTCCCGACTGCGAGCGCGAAGGCAAGGGGTGCATTTCCTGGAAGAAACTCGCCCCCGGCCTGCGGCCAGACAATCGCTTCATACTCGATGAACCCAAGCCCGCCGACGATACATAACGTGACGCAAAGACCAAGGACAGCTTCCAACAACATCCCACCATACCCGATTGGAAGTGCGTGCTTTTCAGAAGAGAGCTGTTTGGAGGTGGTCCCGCTCGCGATCAGACAATGCGCGCCCGAACACGCCCCGCAGGCGATCGTCACGAACAAAAATGGCCAGGCCAGGCCCAGAGCACGGAGCGCATCCCCCGTGAGATTAAACGCCGGCGCCTGAATAACAACGCCATTGATACCACTTGCGATAATACCGGTGATCATGGCAAGTAGTCCGGCATAAAGGAAGTGTACATTAATGAAATCGCGCGGCTGGAGAATGATCCAGACGGGCACGCGAGCCGCAATAATCATGTAAACGCTGAGAATCAGCATCCAGAGACGGGGATCAAACGTCACCGGAAACTCAAAGCCAACCAGGACGGAAGCAACACTGATCACGATAGCCAATGCGCTCATGGCAAGCACCCCGGCGCTCCTTTTATAAAGCAGGTAGCCTATCAGTGGAGAGAACATGGTGATGATAACGACGGAGGTAGAGGCGATTCCGCCCAGTTTTGCATAGTGCTGCCCATCTGGTTTGATTTCTGTCCTGATAAGTGTCTGCTCACTGGTCATGTGAAGCCCCTCAAGGGTGTACTCAGAAGTAAGGGCGCGGGCGGCGAGGTCGAGGAAGGCTGCAGTGACAAGAATCCCCAGCAACAAGGCAAACGAAATGAAAAAGACAAATCCCCTTTTCCCAAGCGTCTTCCGGGCAACTTCCGCGATGGACTTTCCATTCTCACGCGCGCTGACGAAGAGAACAGAGAAATCGTGCACCGCACCGATGAAAATCACACCAAACACAATCCACAACCAGGTAGGAACGACACCATAGTACAACGCGAGTGTTGGCCCGACAATCGGGCCGGCGGCGGCAATTGAGGCATAATGATGCCCGAACAGAATCATCGGCTTCGTAGGAACGTAATCGATCCCGTCATTGACAGTTGTTGCAGGGGTTGGCTGGGTTTCATCAACACCAACCGACCGTGCGATGAATCGGCCGTACCACCGGTAGCCGAGGAGAAGTGCAGCAACAGAGCCAATCATCACCAGAGCGATATTCATGAGTCGTTCCTACGGATTATTAATAGAAGGCGTTTTTGTAGTATCGAATTTCCGGTTTCCGGTCATGCATCATTATCGCGACAACGTCGAACCGGCATTCCTGGCTTTGCAGTTCCCGTTCGTGGTAATAACCTTCTGCCACTCTCTTGAGTTGACGCTGCTTGCGCGACGTGATGGCATACTCAGTGTCGCCGTACGAATCATTGTGTCGTAACTTCACTTCGACAAACACGAGGATCTCCCCCTCGCGTCCGATGATATCGATTTCTCCCCGCTCGAACCTGTAGTTCGTCTCCAGTATTTCCATTCCCCGGTCGCGAAGGAACTTCGTCGCGATTGCCTCCCCCAGATCTCCTGTTTCCTTTGTGGATGGCTGACTTGTCATTGTTGAGCATGTGAAATCGCAGAAAACCGGGCGGCGCCAGTCTCTTCACCCGTCTCAAAACTCAATTCAAGCTGATTATTCGTAGTAAATGTCCGACGATGAATGTCGCACAACCCCAGTGTCTGAATCGCATTCCGGTGTTCTTTGGTTGCATATCCCTTGTGTTTGGCAAATCCGTACCCGGGATATTGCGCTTCATAAGCCGCCATTAAGCGATCTCTGCACACCTTGGCAACTATGGAAGCGGCGGCAATGGAGAAACTGCCTGCATCTCCATCGACAACGGTGGAAAAGGGAATACCATTTCCCACAAATCTATTGCCGTCGATGAGCAGGTATTCCGGGGTGAGGGACAACCTCTCCACAGCGTGATGCATTGCCCTGTATGTTGCGCGGAGGATATTGATTTTGTCAATTTGATCCTCGTCAACATATCCAATGCCAACGGCACGAGCGTAAGAAAGAATGATTTCAAAAAGGATTTCTCTGTCATCGCTGCTTAAGAGTTTCGAGTCATCAACTTCCGGTAGGTATTGTTCGACATCAAAGATCACCGCGGCCGCAACGACGGGTCCGGCAAGCGGTCCCCGTCCCGCCTCATCGATCCCGGCAACGAGACGCATCCCTTTCCGCCACTGCTCCCGTTCGATTGATAACATCCGGTCTTTTCTCCGGAGCGGGTCAGCAGGCGATAACTTAGAAATCATTAATCAACCTGAAGTGAATCTTCCCGTTTGAGAACGAATCGCCTTTTCCGAGCGCAAAACTTATCCCCGCGATGCCAAGTCCCGTTTCCAGTTGAACGCCGATGCCGTAACCATACGGTACACTTTCGGCTTTTGCAATACCGCGTAAGTCGTCCCCCGGGCGGCGATAGTATCCTGCATCGAAAAAAGCATAAACGAATGAACGTGGAGCAATAAGCAACCGGTATTCCAGATTTGACCAGAATACCTGTGAGCCGAGAAATTGATTTTCCCGGTATCCGCGAAGCGTTGAGGCTCCTCCCACGCGAAACATTTCGCTCTCTTCGACAAATCCTCCCTGGATTTCGCGGCCATGCCAGCTCAACGCAATCACTTGCCGCGTGAACACACCAACATAATACTCAAGGTCAATCGTGATGCGCTGCAGGTCGGAACGCTCTTTCACCAGTGACGAAAACTGAGGAGGCACCGTAACCTTTTTCCGTCCATATTGGTAATCCGCCCGCGCGTGCAACCCTTCAGTCGGCGAGACTGGCTCATTTCTCGTATCAAAATCCACCTCACTGCCAAAAGTAATGGCAGAACTGCGAAAGACTCGTTGCCGCAGAAAGTCGGAGGATGGAATCACCGACGCCGATGAGAAGAGGAGCCCGAAAGAAATCTCCTCCGAGAAAAGAAAATCCCCTTTCAGGTCTATGGCCCGTCGGACATAGGAGGTGTCTTGCTGCCGCTGGAAGAAGCCGCCTCCGAGATTCGCCGGCAGGCCAAAGATCCATGGCTCGAGATACCGAAAGCCCAGTTCCTGTGAAAATCGATCTTCCCGCTGCCAGCGAAAGCTCATTTTTCTCCCCGTGCCGAACAGGTTTCTCATGCTTACGGAGACGAGTCCGGTTATATGCCCGTCCTCGCCGGTCACAGTTCCCGGAATGTATCCGAGCACCCCGTCAAACGTGTTCGTGTTCCCCTCTCGAACGCGTACGAGGAGTCCCCCTGTTTCTTTTCGAAGAAACAGCTGCGGGTCCGACACCTCAGCGAAGATTCCCAAACGCTGCAGGCGAGAGCGAAACTTCTGGGCTTTTTCCAGATCAAACAGCTCACCCGGGGTAAGTCGCGCTTCACGAACAACCACATCGCTCTTCGTGCTTGTGTTGCCCTCCACCCTCACTTCGTCGATCGTCATGAGTTGTCCCTCTTCAACCCGGATGGTGACGTCGACAAAATGCTCTTTGCCTTCGCTTCTTTCATCAAGCCGCACGAGCGTACAGGAGGCGAACGGATATCCAACCGACTCATAGCGTTTTAGCACCATCTCTAATGCCTGTTCAAGAGACGAGCGTTGAAAAGGATCGCCCGGTGACAACCGGCTTTCGGCGGAAAGGGCGGGCGACGGAAACGTGCTGTTGCCCACCCAGAGAATATTTCCGATGACAGACCGCGCGCCCTCATCGATTTCAAAGACGATTGTTGTAAAAGAGCTGTCTTCGGAAAGGTCAAGCATGGACGGGGCGACGTTACAGGCAAGAAATCCGGCGGCGGTGTATCTGTCCCGAATTGTTTCAGCCGCGTGACGAAGAATGTCGGGAAGGACTTCGTTGTCGGGTCGGATTGAGATCCATTCAAGGATTTCGCGGGCGCTGAAGGCGGTGTTTCCGAGAATTGAGAGTGAGCGAACTTTGGGGGCTGCGTGCGCCGCGGGTGGTACAGAAATCTGCAGTAGCGCGGTTACAAGAAGCGCTGTTCTCAACGCTGTTGTACGCATGCCTGTACTTGCCTTCAGTTCTTTAATCGCTGCCAAACTTCCCAGATGGGCGTCGTCAAATGGTAGTCCCCAAACCCCGATTCATCGACGAAGGTAAAAGAATGATTCAATTCGTAGTACGTCCAGATCTCGTACGGCTTCGATTCCATATCGAACGGATGCCGGTCCACATTACTGGGAGAGCCGAAGATGATGAATACCATCCCCATGTCGGTTCTCCAACCCTCGATATAATGGGAGAAGTTTTTGTTCGCGTACTCCACCCTGCTGTAATATTCTTCCATCTTCTCGTTGCGTGCGGTATTCGGATTCGGGTCTTTTTTCTTCCAGAACTCCGCCAGGCGATGTTGCTTTTCTTCCGACGTGGATCCCTCGTTGATGTACTCCATTTCATCCTTTTCCGCAATATAAGCAAGCTGCTCCACCGCCGTTTCAAAGTTTTTCACTGTTCGCGGTAAACCGGACCATCGAACAACGAATTTCCGGCTTGTCGACGCGAGGACATTTTCTTTTTCACCTTTTGCAGATTTGACAAGAACATAGACGACGTAGTCACCGACATCAAGAATCCTGGCATCAACGGGGAGAAAAATCGGGTTCCTCCCACTCGGAATCGCTATTGTCGTATCGGTGCGCACGGATTCGTTTTTCTTTGAATCCTGGACGATCACAGACACAAACCCCTGCGCAATTGCAGAATCAGAATACGACTCGAAAAAAACATGAAATGGCTCGGTGAGGGTGCCTACATTTGCCGACACAAGGGGGCTGATGGACCGCTTTTCGCCGGTGTATGTAATTCGACTCACGAGCATAATGTCACTCAACGAAAGCGTCGATGTATCGTATTTTGGAATCGTCATCTGGCGAACGATGCGACGCATTACGTGCGACTCTTCATCTTGAAGCATAACTGTGATGAAATACTTTCCAGGTGCGAGATCGAAGGATCGTTGAAGCAGGCTGTAGGCAGTCGTTGAAACGGACTCATCAAAACTGCGAGCTTTGATGGATTCCCTCCAGTTTTTTTCCCGCACAAGTTTTGTATCTGTATCGTAGATGGAGATAGTTACTTCGAACGAGGCCTCGTAATTTTCGTGGACCTTGATAAAGGTAAGATTCTCGTATGTCGTCTGCAGGAAGACGTCCAGACGACTCGAAGATCTATCCTGTCCCGCAAAGGAGATGGCATCAACATAGAAACCCTCGTTCTCCTGTTCCTTTTGCGTCTCTGCAACTTCAACCTGGGCAAACGAGTGGGCGACCGAGAACAGAACAACAATCCATGTTACGGCAGAGAGTCTTGTTTTTTTCATAGGGATCTCCATTTCCTTAGAGCTGCCCGACTAGATCATACTCTACAGTATCAACAATCGGAACGGTGTGGTACGTTCCGATATCCAGGGCGCGCCCAGTTTCAATAATCACTTCATTGTCAATCTCGGGCGCATCTCGTTCCGTGCGGCCATAGTAGCGCCCCCCTTCCCTTCTATCAAGCAGTACTTTCTGTGTTGTGCCAAGAAGCTTCTCGTTGTTTTCATACGAGATCTCTTGCTGCTTTTCCATGACAAGAGAACGACGTCGTTCTTTTTCATAGTGAGACAGGGTATCGCCGAGGGGAAACGCCGTTGTCCCGTCCTCTTGAGAGTATGTGAAAACTCCAAGTCGATCAAAGCGGACCTCCTCTACAAACGAGAGCAGTTCCTCGAATTCCCTGGGAGATTCGTTGGGGTAACCGACGATCAACGTCGTTCTCAGGGCAATTCCCGGAACTTCATGTCGCACTGTATCGAGCAACTCGCGCAATGCGCGCCGGGTGATACCCCGCCGCATTGACTTCAATACCTCATCGGAAGCATGCTGGATGGGGATATCCATGTACTTGCAGATCTTTGGATGATCGGCAATTACTTTCAGAACATCGTGCGGAAACTTCGCCGGATACGCATACATCAGCCGGACCCATTCGACACCTCTCACGTCTGCAATGCGTGAGAGGAGTTTTGCAAGCTGGCGGCTCCCATCAAGGTCAAGTCCGTAGTAGGTGGTATCCTGTCCGATAACGATAATCTCTTTGACACCGCGAGAAACGAGCGTTTCGGTTTCTGCAACAAGGCTCTCCATTGTGCGACTGACATGCCCACCTCTCATCAATGGTATCGCGCAGAAGGAGCAGGGATTGTCGCAACCCTCCGAGATTTTCAGATACGCAAAGTGTGAGGGAGTCGTCAGGACTCGCTCGCCGACCAACTCGTGCCTGTAGTCCGCCCCCAATTCAAGAGCCACCTCGTCCATACGATTGGCGCCGAAAAACTTATCCACTTCAGGAATTTCATCCGCCAGTTCCTCACGATATCGCTCGGTCAGACAACCCATGGCATAGACTTTCTTCAGTCTTCCCGCCGACTTTCTCCTGACCTGCTCAATGACAGTGTCGATGGATTCTTCCTTCGCCGCTGCAATGAATCCACAGGTGTTGATTACTGCAATATCCGCCTCGTCGATCGTTGAAGTGAGTTCAATGTCGCTTAGGCGAAGCTGCGCCATCAGCTTTTCGGAATCGACAAGGTTCTTTGCACACCCCATCGTGATGACATGTACTTTATGTTTGATCTTTTAGTCCTAAGTAAACACTACAAAATCAAGATAACAAAACAGCAATGGCGCTGCGAAGAGAAGACTGTCGAACCTATCGAGCACACCGCCATGGCCGGGGATCAGTAAAGAAGAGTCCTTCACTCCTGCGTCCCGTTTCAACAGCGACTCCACAAGATCACCCATTTGGCCGAAAACTCCAACTATCAAACCACACACGATTGCATCGGGAAGAGAAAGATACGGGATGACGAGGATACGAGCGATGCAAAAAGCAAGTACCGCCGCGATGAACCCTGCAATCGCGCCTTCCCACGTCTTATTGGGACTGACCCGTTCGAATAATTTTCTTTTGCCAATCGATCTTCCTGCGAAGAAGGCAGCAGAATCACACAACCAGATGGAGGCAAACAACGAGACAATAGTCCATCCCCCCCATGCATATAC
>QKGJ01000088.1 GCA_003251275.1 Ignavibacteria bacterium | reverse complement strand
CAAGATCAACTGAGGTGCAGCAAAAAGAAGAAAATATTAGTGGGGTTTTAACCCCATTTTTCTCTCATGGTCAAGTAGCCGCTTCTTTCTCCAAACACCGCCACCATAGCCACTGAGTGAGCCATCCGCACGGATAACACGGTGGCATGGAATTACAATCGCAAGACAGTTCCGTCCGTTCGCACGGCCAACTGCCCGCTTGGCCTGAGGTTGCCTGACTTTCTCCGCAATGTCGCTGTAGGATCTTGTCGCGCCGTAAGGGATTTGCTGCAATTGTTCCCAGACTTTTTTCTCAAACGAAGATCCTCCAACGACGAGAGGAATCGAGAACGAGGTGCATGTTCCGGCAAAATATGACTTCAGTTCCCTGGCAATGGTATCCAAATGCTTGTTATTCCCCGGGACAATGGTATTCTTCGTTCGTTTCCGCAATCCAACGATCTCCTTCTCCAGTCCGCGTCGGTCAACAAACTCCAGAAGATGAAGTCCCTCGTTGTTCGCAAGGGCGATCATTGCACCAAGTGGCGTTTCAATCCATCGGGCGAGAAGACAATCCAGCCGCTCCGCCTTGCTCGGCGGTGTCCCGAACAGTTTAGTAAACGCGTTCCAGAATCCACTGCTGGATTCATATCCTTGCGCAAGCTGTGCTTCGATGACCCGTTCTCCATTTCTGACCGTCTGCAATGCCTGTCCCATGCGTCGTCCCCGTTGATATGCGTGAAATGTCATTCCATAATAGCGTTGAAACTGCCTTCGCGCAGTAGATGGCTCAATACCCATCGCACGAAGTTGCTTTTCCGTAATGCGTCCGGACCTCTCCACTTCATCCTGCAATTGCTTGACGACGGTTGGTGGTTCTTTTGTTCCGTTCATCGGCTGACAGCGAGAACACGGACGGTATCCTCCGTAGAGTGCTTCATGGGATGACCGAAAAAACTCGACATTCTCCCGCTTTGGTTTTCGGGAGGGACAGGTCGGACGGCAGAAAATGCCCGTCGTTTTTACTCCAACATAAAACACACCTTCAAAGGAGGTGTCTCTTTTGACGAGGGCTCGGTACATCGTATCTGGGCGGGGCAGTTTGTTCATGGCCGTAATATACAAAGCCGGAGATGCGGATGCATCCTTTAATGAGGCAGGGAATTCGAATACTAAACCGAAGCGGAACTTTATTCCAAGGACTTTAGGACGTGCCGAGCTCTGGCACAGAGGCCAGTACTTGAATCAGGGGGCTGATGTTCTATCGCCAGTCTGACTTCTCTCTTCAAATCCGGCTCCTGTTTGGCAATGTTCGCCAGAACCGTCATGGAAAAGGCTTTGACGGCTATTGGTGCTTTCGGGGAATAAAGATATTCAAAACACAACGTCGCAACTCGACCCATAAGCTTGGGTGGGATTTCTATGAACTGAAGAATGCGCACAACGTTACGCCTGACCGCGTCATGCACACCGGGCTCTTGCATCCGCAGAATCACTTTTTCGAGATACGGCCGGATGAGCGAAGGATTGCTGTCCGCACAGATATTCACAATCCATGCAGCACGCTGCGTCACCCTGTTTTCGCCGCGGAGAAACAACTGCATCAGCTGTCGAAACCTCACCTTGTCATTCCCGATCCATCGTGCGATGCGAATGGCCTGACGCTTTGAATGTTCTTTGAGAATTTCGGATTCAAGATTCATTTTCGTTATTTCAGAAGAACCATCTTGCGCGATGCATGGTAGAACATTCCTGCATTCACCGGCTGAACCTCTAGTCGATAAACATAGACTCCGCTACCGAGCCGGCCTCCTGCAGCGCCGAGCCCATCCCACTCAACGCGATAATTTCCCTCAGGCTTCGTTTCATCAACCAAAGTTGCCACTTCACGACCAAGAACATCATAGATACGGAGGGTCACATACCCTTCCTGCGGAACTGAGAATCCGATCAGGGTTGATGGATTGAACGGATTGGGATAGTTTTGGTGCAATGAAAAGGTTTTCGGACGCGACACGGGGTTGTCTTCCACCCCTGTTGGAATTCGTTTCCCTATCTGAAGCTGATCGAAAACGATTTGGCCGGCGCCTGCAGAAACCCCAGGCTGAAATCGAAGTTGAAAGCTATCGAACCGCAGAGTCCCTTCAAGAAGGCCGTTCCCGAGCCATGCTCCTATTGAATCCCGCTCCATATCCCAATCCACAAGTCGCCAACCAACCCAGTCGATTGTCCGCCACGTGCTCACTTCATGATTGGATGCATTCCCACCTGGGAATATTTCCACACTGTCGTCCACTGCAAACCGGAATTGAGTGCCGCTACCATCTCCCCAAATGTAGGTTTGGAGAATGGCGCCGTCCTTGGTCCAGAGAACGTCCCTCGGAGGTCCCAAGGCAAGGTACTCCCGCAAAAGCCAATCGGAGGCATTGGTGTTCCAGTCGAATGCAAGCTCGGCTGCCGATGGATTTGCCGTCGCCGGGGGAAGTACTTTTCCCGTCGTCAACAAGAACGAAGCGCTGTCGATTCCCACCGTTGATCCACTCGCTCCCGGTTGAGCCCAGGAGGCAAGAGACGAATCGAATAGATCTATCGGGGCGTATTGTAGTGCCGGCGGGGCAACTTCAAACTGCCAGATCACTGGGGCAGAATTTGGGATGATGTTTCCCACGACATCAGAAACACCGCTTACGCGAACTCGGTATGACGCGCCAGCCTCGAGCGGAGTTTGGAGATAAATGTTGACGCCGCTCCTTATCCCGGATTCCCAATACTGTACATCCCTCGGTTGGACCGAGCCTCCAATCTTCTGAACTGAAACGTTCGTTAATGTCACAGTAGCTGGATTCAGGGGTTCATCAAATGTTACATTCAACACATGTGTGGGAGTTCGCAACGTGTCAGCAGGCCCGGGATACGACGACGTTATAATAGGTGGAAAAGCGTCAACGTCGCGTGTTCTGAAATTCAGAACGTACGAATCGCCCGGAACACCGTTTCCATCTCCATCGAGCTGCTGGCCTCCGAGCGATTGAGCTGTTGAATCTATCTTCAGAGTGAAGTTGACAAAGAATGGAAGGATCGAATCGGGATTAAAGACCATCGTGCTGTTATTGTTTGACCACTGGAATGCCCCGCTGTACGACGGAGTCAATGAAAATGCATTCACCACCGACGTAATGTTCATCGACTTGGTAAATTGAATGGTGATCGATCGATCCGCAGAAAACAGTGTATCGCCTTGTGCAGGAATGGAGGAGACGACGGTGGGAGGAAGAAGCGATTCGAGTTGCTTATCAGCAAACACGGTCCCACCAACCAGAAGATTCACGATTGTCGAATCCAAGCCGAACCCGATCGTCTCAAAGCGAACAGTGTATGATCCGGCAGGGAGATTGTCGAACATATAGAACCCATTGTTGAACATGTCGCCATCATAGACCCGGTCGATCGGAAGAAGTCGAACGAGCGTTCCGTTCATCGGTCTGTTCAATCCGATCTCGGTTTGAATTCCTGCGATAATTCCCAGCGTATCCGCCGGAGCCAGATAATTTTGGAGGATCGCGTCGCGCAACGCATACGCCTCCATCTTGCGGTAATGGTTGTTCAGCAAGCGGCGGGTTTCCGGAAACACGTCATGAAAGGAACCTTCCGAGAGTTCGCCCGGCATGATCAGTCCATTCAATACGCCGAGCCGGAAACCAAGAAAGGAAAAATCAAGCCGTGTGAAATTGCTAGAGGTGCGGAGCTTCGCCTGGATGCGCGGTGACATGAGTGATGCCATCGTGAAGGCCGAAGGGGATTCGGGCTGTCCGGGAGTTACCGTGCTCTCACGAACCAGAAGCAGCGTATAATTCGTTATCCCGTTGAACGCATTGCTGTGAATGGAATGGAACCAGTTCACATTGTTGGCATTGGCGATCGCAACCCGCTGAGAGAGTGTCGGCTCATCGGCGTCATTTGGATAGTCGTTTGTATAGCGGGTCAGTATTACCGTTGCCCCCTTCGCCTGGAGAAGCGTATCCAGCAGAAGTGCTTTCTGGAAATTTCCCTCCGACTCCCAGAAGACAATTCCCGGATCCGGCTCAATACGCCGGTCATTCGCCGGATTGTGTCCGCCATGGCCTGGATCGATACAAAACGATAACCCGTTAAGTTGGGCAAGAACCCCTATCGGGAGAAGGTTCACACAGAGCAAACTCATGAGAAGTCTCTTCTTCATTGCTTCTCCTGAGTTGTATAGGTAATGAGGAGAATTTTCCCATCGAGTGTAGCACAAACGATCTCGTTTTCCACGGGTGAGCAATCAGGATACATTTCGATCGTCTCATCGGATTTCGTAAGAACAGCTGATTCCTGGCCATCGATCCGGACTGCAACAAGATCAGACGAAAGCACTTGATGTCCGTCGTCCTTATCATCCATCATGACAATCCATTCCCCATCTCTCGTCCATGAAGGGGCGTTGAAGCGACCGAGACGAACGACATTGTTTCCGTCAATATCACAAACGAATGCTCCTCTCGTCATTTCAAACGCTGCCAGATGTCTCCCGCCGGGTGCGACAACCGGCCATATGTAACTTCCGTTGCCAAGAGGATCCAGGAGAACCTTCTCTCCTGAATTGAACAGTGCAATCTTTGTGGTTTCTATGCCAAGAAGAATCGGAATATCTTTGGGTCTCCCGCCGCTTGTCCTCACTTCACCATCGACTGAATAGATCAGTCTTCCCGATGCGAGCACAGGTGTCGACACAGTTGGGGCTTCTATAATCCTGCTTCTCTCTCCCGCCAGCATATCCAGTACAATAATCTCCTGTACTCTGTTGACGCCATCTTTGAGAACGGTCGTTCTTCGATAAGCAAGCGTGTTTCCGTCTTCCGACAGGAAATAGTTGTACCCGGCCCCACGATCGTTGGTGATCTGGCTCAGCTTACGGGTTGATCTATCATACTTCCAAATACCATCGTACCCCTCCGATGAGACGAATATTGCTTTCCCATCCCCCGAAAATCGTGGGCTTGTCCAATGCCGATCCTCCGGCAACGGGACCTGTTCGGACGAGACGACTTTCATTTGAGACCATAGTGTTGTGGCGCTGACGAACATTAGCATGAAAATTCGTACGAACATAGTTCCCTCAAAAGTGATTGTAGTAATAAAGGGATTTTCAGCGGAGAGGTGCAAATGGTGGAAACAAATTTCGCTCCATGCCAAAAAAATGCCCTACCGAAAAGCTCGATAGGGCAATGTTCTGCGAGGAACTTCCTTTAGTAGTTCGACCAGCTATGATCCGAAGAAAACGAATCTATTTTCTGGCTGGGATTCCCCTTGCGCTTCCGAGGGGTCGTAGAGAACACTACGCTTCCACTTCTCCTTTTCTTTTTCCCGAAGCCATTCTTCTTGCCATGTCCCTTTTTTTCGCCGAATGCACGTTTCGCTATCGGGAATCCCGGTTTGTGCCGGGCAGGTTTATCGGGCATTGAGTGTGCTTCTCTCTTCCGCGGAACAAATCCTGGAAAAGGCTCCAACTCCACCTGCGTCCTCGTAAAATGTTCGATCCGCTTCAGGTGGTGCCGTTCATCCCGGCTTACAAACGTGCAGGAAGTTCCATTGGCACCGGCACGTCCTGTCCGGCCGATACGATGAATATAACTCTCCGCGTCGTGGGGAATATCATAGTTGATGACGTGTGAAATGCCATCGACGTCAATGCCGCGTGCCGCGATATCCGTGGCGACTAGAACTCTGAATTTTCCCTCCTTGAAGCCGTCCAGTGAGCGCTGTCGCTGGGACTGTGATCGATTTGAGTGAATTGCGGCTGCCTTGATGCCACTCCGATCAAGGCGCTTGCATATCTTGTCCGCACCATGTTTCGTGCGGGAGAAAACGAGGACGCTCTGCATCTTTTCCGCCTCGATCATGTGCAACAACAGATCTGCTTTTGATTCCTGGTTGATGGAATAAAAATGCTGCTTGATCGTTTCAGCAGGATTCCGTTTTTCACCGACCTCTACTGAGTGCGGGTTGCGAAGAATCGACGAGGCCAGATCGGTAATTTCTTTCGAAATCGTTGCCGAGAATAGCATTGTTTGTCGTTCGGCTGGCGTGGCCTTAATGATCCGACGGACATCATTGATAAAGCCCATATCCAGCATCCGATCCGCCTCATCCAGGACGAGTATGCGAATTTCTTTCAGGCTGATGGAGCCACGCTCCATGTGATCCAACAACCTGCCCGGTGTGGCGATGACAATATCTGCGCCCCGGCGAAGCCGATGGAGTTGATTTTCCATGCCGACACCGCCATAAATGCACACGCTCCGCAGGTTTATAAACTTTCCGTAGGTGGTGACGGCTTCGTTGACCTGGTGCGCAAGTTCGCGTGTTGGTGTCACGACCAACGCCCGAATCGCCCGGCTCTTTGGATTGCTTTCTTCCTCCGACATGAGACGTTGTAGGACTGGCAGCACAAAGGCCGCAGTCTTTCCCGTTCCTGTTTGCGCGCATCCGATGATGTCACGTCCTTCGAGCGCCGGCTGAATAGCCATTGATTGAATTGGAGTAGGCACCGTATAGCCGGCGGCATGCACTCCTTTAATGATTCGGTCATTGAGACCGAGTGTAGTAAAACCCATTGAATAAATCCTAGAAATGTGAAATGGTTTTTTCCTGTCGGACAATCCGTCCAGGACTACAAACCTTATTGATCATTCCAACTGTTGGCAGATTGTTGCACAAGAACGTACTCGTTCTCAGGCGAAATCATAGCAAACAGGGGTGAATTTTGCGATGTGGATGGAGATCTGAGGAGTGTTACTCGCTGGGGTGTCCCGCTTCGCGCGGAGTAGTCAGCAATGTCGTTCCCAACAAAACCTGTGCATCATCATCGGAGAGCTCGTCTCAATGTCCGCTCCCGATACTTGTGCACTCAAAGTGCATTTGCTGACCGGTTACGGTGCCTGCCTATTGGCAGACTGCTGGTTTGCAGTGGTGAAAAGATACGCTTTTGTCCAGACAAATCCTAATCCAATGTTTGTGATTTTCTCCCTCATTTCGTTTCATGAGTCACCAATTTAGAACAGGTCAGTGGTCTCCAACACGATAAAACCCCTTGCTCTTCGCTTCTCGATGCGAACGAAGAATCTGTTCGAGCGCATCGCGTCCACCGAACATACGTTTATGATCCTGCTGGCAATTATCATCGGATTGCTTGCGGGGTTCGGTGCCATTGGCATCCGCGCACTGATCAAAGAAATCTCGGCTCTCCTCTTCCCCGGCAACGGCTCTGTCCTCGAAAACATCGTAGCGAATCCCTGGTACTACAGAATTATCATGCCTGCTCTCGGCGGGATCGTCGTCGGCCCGCTGATTTACTTTCTCGCTCCAGAGGCGAAGGGCCATGGTGTTCCTGAAGTGATGCAGGCGATTCTTTTGAAGGGAGGAAGCATCAGAGCGCGTGTGGCTCTCGTAAAAACAGTCGCATCTGCAATCACCATCGGTAGCGGTGGTTCTGTCGGTCGCGAGGGACCTATCGTCCAGATCGGCTCGAGTGTCGGCTCGGCGGTGGGACAGTTCTTCCGGTTGCCAAGCGCTCGTCTTAAAACTCTCGTCGGCTGCGGGGCGGCCGCGGGGATTGCAGCTGCGTTTAACGCCCCAATTGCCGGGGCGCTCTTTGCTGTCGAAATCATATTAATGGATTTTGCGGTCGCACAGTTTTCACCCATCGTCATCGCTTCGGTGATAGCAACCGTGGTCTCCCACACCTTTGAAGGAAACTTCGCCGCCTTCTCCGTCCCCAAATATCAACTCCTATCGTCATATGAGATCATTTTCTATTTCGTCCTTGGCGCGTTAAGCGGGGTCGTCTCATATGCTTTTATCAAAGTGCTTTATTGGTCGGAGGATTTATTCGATCATCGCTTCCCCATCCCCGGTTATCTCAAACCAATGGTCGGTGGTCTTGGTCTCGGTCTGATTGCATTGTTGTTCCCCGGGGTGATGGGAGTAGGGTATGATGGAATCAATGCCGCGTTGCACAGCAACATGCTTTGGTACATGGCGCTGATCCTCGTCGTGATTAAGATCCTTGCAACCTCCATAACGCTTGGATCGGGCGGATCGGGTGGGATATTTGCGCCCTCATTGTTCATGGGTGCGATGCTCGGTTACTTCTTCGGTGCCGCGGTCCATCAAGCGTTCCCAACGATCACCGCAACACCGGGAGCATACGCCCTGGTCGCAATGGGTGGTCTCGTCGCGGGCACGACCCGCGCACCGATTACCGCCATCATTATCGTCTTTGAACTGACGAACGACTATAATATCATCCTGCCGCTGATGGTCACGTGCATCATCAGTACGATCCTTTCATCAAAATTCTCACGCGAGTCAATTTACACGCTCAAGCTCGTACGTCGGAACATCGGGATCAAAGAAGGGATGGATACCAACCTCATGGAATCTGTGCTGGTGAAGGAAGTCTATAAGAGGGAATTCGACCCCATAGCCGCAACGACACCCTTCAATGAAGTCGTTCAGCATGTTATTCGCGGGAAGGGCCCGGACTTTCCTGTCGTGAATGCCAACGGAAAGATCATGGGGATGATCTCTCTCCATGGCATCAAAGATCATTTGTTCGAACAGGAACACCTGAAACACCTGTTGATTGCTTCTGATATCACAACCACGCGTTTCGAATGTGTTTCCCTGGAGGACAACTGTGACACAGCGTTGGAAAAATTAAGGTCAACGGGCTTTGAAGGAATACCGGTTGAGCGAGAGCCTGGCTCGTTTAGCATCATCGGAATGATATGGCGAAAGGATATTCAGGACGCGTATCAGAATGAACTGGAGCGCCGTGAGATCGCATCCACCCTTGCCAGCCGAATTACGATGAAAGACGATGAGCCGAATATCCACTTCATGGAAGGATATTCCATCAGCGAGATCAATCCTCCCCCGTCCTTTGTTGGAAAGTCCATCAAAGATCTGGATATCCGTGCAGCCTACGGAATCGACGTTCTTTCCGTCAAGACTCGCGAAAAGGGAGGTGAAAAATTGACTGTTGTACCAGGATCCGATTATGTCATCGGCGAAAATGATACGCCTGTAGTCGCAGGAGAGATCAGGTCCATCAATATTGTCAAGAATACAGGCTAGCACTCTCTGGTCACCCTCGTTTGATCAGTGCAATGGAAACATCATCACGACACTTTTCTTCTCCGACAAATTGATCGATCTGAGCTACGATGGTGGTTCCAAGACGGTCGAGCGGTAAATCCCTGCATTGGATAAGGAGATCCCCAACACGACTGACACCGAAGAACTCTCCGGCCGAGTTCTGTGCCTCAGTTACCCCATCCGAGTAGATGCACACGATCCCTCCCCATTGCACTGACAATTGTTCTTCGTGATATGTCGCGGTTTGCATCAGGCCCAGGGCAGGACCACCTTTCACATGGACGTTATAACCTTTTGTGTCCACGATGATCGGCGGGGGATGCCCGGCATTCACAAAGCGAATCCTGCCATTGTTTGGCACAAGCTCACAATAGACAACCGAGGCAAACATGTTCTTCATTATGTCGCGATAAAAAGAACTGTTGAGTTTCATTGCCATCTGGCTGAGACTGGAATAATCTGGCGCTATTGCCCGGATCATTGCTTGCAATTTCGCCATAAGCAGGGCTGCACGCAAACCCTTCCCCGCCACATCACCGAGAACGATCCCCACCTTTTCGCCGCCCACTTCAACGCAATCGATCAGATCTCCTCCGACTTCATTTGCGGAGCGGGAGAACAACCAGATGCTCCACCCTTCAACCTGTGGGTTTGTCTCCGGCATTAAGGCCTGTTGCACAGCACGTCCGGCCTCCAACTCTTCTCTCGCAATGAGCTTGTCTTTCAATTCCAACAAGAGAACAAAGAGGACACAGATGACGCCAAAACTCTGTGTGTCGGCCCGAACCTGTACCTCATCTGACGAAAACGTAATTGACCGTGCAATCAGGAGAAAGAAAATTCCGGCGGTAAATATGATTCTTCGAACGGGACTGAGCTTAAAGAACAAACTCTTGAGAAGCCACCATCCTGTGAAGAACCAACGTCGCCACCACCCCATTTGACCGAGCCGTTTCCTTCCTTGCTCATTGAGCATGAACTCCTTGAGTTCGCGAAACTCCGTCCGAATCGATTTTCGGAAACCACCCGCGCGGAGATCACCTTTCAACGTTCTAAAGATCTTTTGCTCTGATAAGGACTCGTTTGATGCCATGGTCAGAAATCAATGCCTCCTGAAAAACTGGTCGTACTTCTTGTTACGGCTGATACCCTGTTTTGTTGGAAGCTACTTCAGATGTCTCTGGTAGTTTGACAGGAGGTGGGTTGTATCCAACGACGGATCCCGCACGAATGCGGGCAAGGTAGGGGGAAATGGTAGTTCCGGGAAGTGTGCGCACACCGTCCTCCATCCTCATCGGGCCAATTCCGGTTCCCGCGCCGATAACGCAGTTTGCTCCGATCTCCACAATTCCGTAGCGAAACTTTCCGCTCCCTTCATACGCATGCACCGTTACCCGGGTGTATGCACCCAGCAATGTGTTCTCACCGATAAAAATCAGCTCAGGCCGGAAGTGGTCAAGCCAGGCCAGCTGCATTATTTCAACATTCTTCCCAATGTGGGCACCCATCAATCGGTAGAGCTTGTTTTTCAAAGGAGTCCCCTTCATCACAAACGAAACCGCCACAAGAACCATCATGAATACTTTTCGAATGGGAGACAGATTGACCGAGCGCCAGTTGATTGCGTTCTTTTCCTCAGGCGCACCGAGGCCTGAGATTGTATAATGCCTGGCCGTGGGGGTAAGATATGCATTAAGACGCTCGCGTCCATCTGGAGTGTCGGGGTTCATCGTGAAAATGTCTTCCGCTTTGCCACGCGCGGTCTTGCTGATGTAGACCGTGCGCCCTTTTTTTCGCGCAAGCTTGATTGCCCGTCGCAGCATATCCTCCGTTACTTCGCGCATGACCTGTTCGGGAGAGGAAGATTGGGACATGATTCTAATCCTGGGGAAGTTCTAGACGCAACAATATACAAACCAGGGTGGAGAAAGAGAAAGCGATCGACGGATTACAGGAGGCGTTCGCGAAGAGCCTTTGCGACTGCACCGCTCCTCGTTTGCACCTGCAGCTTGCTGTAAATATTGCGCAGGTGCATATTCACCGTGTGGTGGCTGACAAAGAGCTGCGAAGCAATCTCCTTCTGACTGAGATCTTCTACGAGGAGATGGAGAATCTCCTTTTCGCGCCTCGTGAGGCCGTAGTCGCCTTTCGTGCCCGATATCGTTGCGAACAGCGATAGCACCTTTCTGGCAATGTTCGGATTAATCGGCGCGCCGCCAGAAAGAATGCTTTGTAGCGACGACACGATATCTTCGAGCGAAGAGCTCTTGTGCAAATATCCGGATGCGCCGGCACAGATTGCTTCCACAACATTGTCGTTGTCTTCAAACACCGTGAGAACAACAATCTGCGTATTTGGCGCAACGGCTTTGATACGTCGCGTCCCTTCAATCCCACTCATCCCCGGCAGGCCAATATCCATCAAGATAATGTCGGGAGGAGAAACATCCTCCAGTGCTTCGAGAGCCGGTTCACAGCTCGAAAAGTTCATGGTGCAGGAGAGCGTCGGGCTCATTGCAAGAAGCGAAACAAGTTGCTTGCGCAACTGGTCGTTGTCTTCTACAATCCATAACGTATGCTGTCCGGTTTCTTGCTGTCGTGTTGTCATTGTGTCATGTCTTTTTTTTGTTGTTCAAGGTATGAATCACCCACACCCTGTGCCATTACTTGATTACGCTATTTTCATATGGAACCGAACTTCCGTCCCCTTCCCGGGATAGCTCGAAATGGAAAGATTTCCACCAATCCGCATTGCCCTGTTTGAAATACTGGCCAGTCCGCTGCCGCCGGAGGCTTGAGAAGAATCAAATCCGATCCCGTTATCCGTAATTGTCATCGATAAGTGCGAATCCTGAATGGTAGCGATGACTATCACTTTGGTCGCCCGGGAGTGGCGCACGATATTATTGAGGGATTCCTTGTAAATAAGGAATATATTCCTTTTTCGATGGAGGTCAATCGACGGCGGGAGATCGGCATCTGGCGCGTTGAATTCAAACGCGATGTTTCGAAGCAGGCGATTCGCTTCATGTCGCATCCGGGAGAAGAACAGTTCCGTTGAATCATTCCCCGGATTCAGCATCCACACAATGTCGCGCATAAGATCCTGCGTTTTGGTGGCAACGGACTTAATATCATCCAGTTGGCTTGTGGCTTCTGATGGGAGTGTGTAACGCTGCTCCATCACTTGCGAGGCGAGAATGATGGCGCTCAGATTTGTGCCGACATCATCATGAAGGTCCTGGGAGATCCGGCGGCGGAGATGCTCTACCTCAAGTATCCTCTTCACCCGATACCGGTACGAGGCATAGATTGCCAGCGCAAGAACAAGAATCACAAGCGTTCTGAACCACCAGGTTTCCCAGTACGGGGGAAGGATTGTCACGGTCATGGACGCTCCTTCGAGATTCCACACCCCATCATTGTTGGAACCGCGGACCGTGAAGAGATACGTGCCCGGACTAACATGCGTATAGTTCGCAAAGCGCCGCTTCCCGGCGGACACCCAGTCCGGATCGAGCCCCTGAAGCTTAAAGACATATTCATTTTTCTCGGGCACCGCGAAATCGAGAGCGGCGAATTCAAATGAAAAGAAGTTTTCGGTATAGTCAAGGACAACCGAAAGATGGTTGTCCTCCCCTCTTGTGGGTTGTCGGGGATTCTGATAGACGAGAAAGCGGGTAATAACAACAGTCGGGATACGCTTGTTCTCCTGCAGACTGTCGGGATGAAATGCAATCAAACCGGATGTATTGCCGAAGATCATGACTCCGTCGCTTCGTTTACAGTACACCCCCTGATCGAAGTCGTCCGAGAGCAGGCCGTCACTTTCATCATACGAAGTGAACGATCGGCTCGCAGGAATGAAACGCGCAAGGCCGCGCGCAGTGCTGAGCCAGAAGGAACCGTGATCATCCGGGAGAATGCCGTACACACTATTGTTCACGAGGCCATCTGCTTCGGTGAAGCTCGTAAATTGATCACTCTCAGAATCATAATGCGCCAGACCGCCCGATGTTCCAATCCACAGGTCTTTCGGACCCACTTCGGCAAAGCAATAAATCGTATTGCCCGGAACTGTTGTCGAATCACCCGGATGATGCTTATAGCGCACGAACCTTTCTGATCTCCTGTCAAAGCGATTGAGACTTGCTCCCCACGTTCCGACCCAAAGATCACCGTGGGAGTCCTCGGTGATCGCCCAAACGGAATTTCCGCTGATCGTTGTGGAGTCATCGGGACTGTATTGAAATGATCGTGTAGCCCTCGCATCATAGTCGATGCTAGTCAACCCTCCGCCGTTCGTCCCAACCCAGACAATTCCATGGCTGTCCTGAAACAACGAGGTGATGTCATTGTGTGGAAGAGCGATGAAACCTTTTCCTTTGGTGCCGAACGTCTCAAAGCGATTCGAATGGAGGTCGAGCCTACTGAGTCCCGCGTTCCTGGTCCCAACCCAGAGCATCGCATCACTCGTGACCAACACTCTTGTCACTAGTTGACTCTGAGGGAACACTCTTCCCCCAATCGTCTTCTGAAAGAGTTTGGGGTGAAGGTCCCCGGGAGCCATGTAGTACAAACCGCTGCCAACCGTAGCAATCCAGATCCCGTTGTCCCGGTCCGGGGCAAGGGAACGAGTCCCGACTTTTGAATCATTCTGAGCAAACCTGATCTGAAGAAACTTCCTTCTCCGCTGGTCAAACGACCCGATTCCCGCTCCTGTGCCAACCCACAGAACTCCCGAATAGTCCTCATACACCGACTGCACTTCATCATCGGGAAGAGAGGCGGGATTATTATTCACGTGTTGATACCGCTGGAAAGTTCCCGTCGGCCGGTCGTACAGATTCAAGCCCGCATCGTACGTACCCACCCAGACATTGTTTTTGCTATCAATAGAGACACAACGGAGCAGATTGCTGCTGATCGAAGTGGCGGCTGCTGTATGCACGTAGGAAACAAACCGATTTGTTCCGGGGTCATATCTCGAAATCCCACCTCCCCATGTTGCAATCCAAATAGTGCCATCATGGTCTTCGGACATATCCCATATCATATTTCCGCCGAGGGAGTTGCTATTCCTCTTATCGGCGAAATATCGAATAAAGGAGCTTGTCCCATGTGCCATTCGGTTAAGACCATTCCATGTTCCGACCCAGAGATCTCCGTTCCGGGCCATCAAGACAGATCCAACCCTGTTATCACTGAGACTTGTCGAATCGTTCGCTAGATGGAGAAAATGTGTGAAGCCTTTTCCGGAGGAATCGAGTCTGCTGAGCCCCCCGAACCAAGTGCCAACCCAGAGTGTGCCGAACCGATCTTCATGAATCGCTGAGACATTGCGGGAGCGGAGGCTTGATGAATCATCCTTCAGGGGGAGAAAATGGGAAAACCTTCCTGTCTTAGGATCATATCGATTAAGACCACCATCGAAGGTTCCGATCCATAGCTCACCGGAGCGTGATTTGATCATCCGCCAGATGTAATTATGGGAGAGGGAGGAAGTGTCTTCGGGTTTCGTTCGAAAAACCTTGAAGGAATAGCCGTCGAACCGGTTCAGTCCATCCTGCGTTGCAAACCACATGAACCCATCGTTATCACGGACGATGCTGTTGACGGTGGAATGCGAGAGGCCGTCCCGTGTTCCAATGCTCTGGAAGAAGAGCGGATGATCGGCAGCGGCACTAACAAAATGCGGAAGGATAACCGAAAGGAGCAGAAGGAGTCGCTTCACCGCCTGCAATATATCCACACTATAAAATGAGGATGGGTTGTTTGGCTTCAGTGGCGGGACATGCTATTGGATGGTGATTGTTGAAGACTCTGACACCATCTCGAAAATCGGCAGTTCTCCGACATATTGCTGCGCCCCGAGATTACGGAAAAGGTATGGAGGAAAAGGCCGAAAAAG
>QKGJ01000071.1 GCA_003251275.1 Ignavibacteria bacterium | reverse complement strand
TAGTCGATATCGAACGAATTGACTTTTTCGGAGAACCCATGAAGAAACAGGTCCGAAGCATGATCGCGCGCACGCGCAAACAGCTCGGTGTCCGAACTCATGAAGGACCATCGCTGTCTCATCCTTTCCGTGTGCATCGAAAAGAATTTCAGGCAAAAACATGGGCGACACGGGAACACATCCATATTGACAGGTTATGTTCCGCATGGCTCATTCGTCGCTTCATTGATCCAAGGGCGAAATTCATCTTTGCCCCCGCAGATCAATTGCCCCGGCGGGCCATTCTCTTCGACGTGTTTGGTGAAGCATTCAGTCACCATGGAGAGGACTGCACCTTTGAAACGCTCCTCAAGTCCTTTGGTATCAGAGACAAAGCCCTTTCGTCCATTGCTCAGATCGTACACGACATTGATATGAAAGACAATAAGTTCGGGCGGACTGAAGCGCCCGGCGTCGACGCAATTGTGCGATCGCTCTCGGACTCGATCAATGATGACATCAAGGTACTGGAGATTGGATCATCACTCCTTGACGGACTCTATCAGCGATTGAGCGGAAAGAAATAACAAATGGAACCGCAATCTTCCTCTCCTCAGCTTGAACCATATTCTCTCAAAGATCTCGCCGTTTATTTTCTTAAACTGGGAGTCCTTGGATTTGGCGGACCGATTGCACTCGCCGGATACATGGAACAGGACCTGGTAGAAAACCACCGATGGATCTCGAGGGAGGAATATCTTCGGGGACTTGCACTGGCGCAGCTGGCGCCGGGACCGCTCGCAGCTCAATTGGCTATTTACATCGGATATCTTAAGGGAAGAACTGTTGGAGCCACGGTTGTTGGTATCACGTTCATCCTTCCTTCTTTCATCATTGTCGTTATTCTTGGGATGCTCTACAAAGCATTTGGCGGTTTGGAATGGATACAAGCAGTCTTTTATGGCGTTGGCGCGTCAATCATCGGAATTATTGTGCGGTCTGCCTGGAAGCTTTCACAGATAACGCTGAAGAACAGGAAACTGCTGTGGCTGATCTTTCTCATCATGGCTGCTGTGACTGCATACTACGAAGAAGAGATTGTGTGGCTGTTTATCCTCTCGGGAATCGTGGCCCTGATTGTCTATGCTCCCCCTGCATCCATTAGCACAAAGGCCTCTTTTTTTGCTGTGCCAGGTCTCGCGTTTCCAACATCAATTCAGCTGACACAATTGGGGGTCCTTGGGAAGATCTTTTTCTTTTTCGCCCAGGCAGGAGCATTCGTTTTCGGAAGTGGGCTCGCAATCGTACCATTTCTGTTCGGAGAAGTCGTGCATCAGCATCAATGGCTGAATGAGCGAGAATTCCTCGATGCGGTTGCGGTTGCAATGATCACGCCCGGACCCGTTGTCATAACGGTGGGATTTATTGGCTATCTGATCGCGGGATTCCCTGGGGCGGTCGCAGCTTCGGTGGGTGTATTTCTTCCGGTGTATCTGTTTGTTGTTATTCCTGCTCCGTATTTCGAACGATATGCACAGAACCGGCGGCTTGTGGCTTTCGTTGATGGCGTCACAGCCGCTGCCACAGGAGCAATCGCTGGAGCGGTGATTGTGCTCGGACAGAGAGCAATATCCGATATCCCCACCAGCCTCATTGCTCTGTCAACATTTCTCATTCTCATATACAAACGAATACCAGTGCCAATTGTGGTCGGCTGTGCAGGAGCACTGGCACTAGCCCTTCACGTTGCTCGTTAACACAAGAGAAAGGCAACACATTGAAGTCGGGAACTTTGCTTCTTACGCGCAATGACATCCGTGCAGTTCTGGATATCGAGGAATGCATCCAGGCGGTCGAACATGCCTTCGCTCTTCACGGCAATGGGGAGACGCTGCCACCCGTTCTTGCTGGTATTCACGTCCACGGAGGTGGCTTTCACATCAAAGCCGGAATTCTAGAAGCCCGAAAAGTGTTCGCGGCGAAACTCAATGCTAATTTCCCGGGAAATCCTGCCCGGCGAGGACTACCGACTATTCAAGGCGTCATAATCTTATGTGACGCCGGGAATGGTTATCCTCTTGCCGTCATGGATTCTACTGAAATCACTCTTCAACGAACAGGTGCGGCTACAGCTGTAGCAGCAAGGCTATTGAGCAAGGAATCCTCAAGAACAGCGATCATCTGCGGATGTGGCCTCCAGGGAAGGATTCAGCTCCGGTCCATCCTCAAAGTCAGAAGATTGGAGCACGCGTACGTCTCAGATATTGACTTCCAATCAGCGGACGTCTTGGCGCAAGAATTCTCCGGAACTCTCTCAGTGGAACCGATCCCATGGCAAGACATTTCCACAAATGCAAAACGATGCGATATCTGCATAACATGTACCCCCTCGGAGAAGTATTATCTAACGCGGGACGCTGTCTCTCCTGGCACCTTCATTGGGGCAATTGGGGCGGATAACGAATCAAAGCAAGAACTCGACCCGCGGTTGTTTGCCTCCTGCAAAGTTGTCGTTGACATCCTGGAGCAATCTGCCACGATGGGCGACTTCCACCACGCTCTCGAAGCAAATATTGTTTCAAAATCTGACGTATACGCAGAATTGGGTGAAATCGTTGCAGGGAAGAAGCCTGGCCGTTCCAACGAAAGTGAGATTATTATCTTTGACAGCACCGGTATGGCGTTGCAGGATGTCGCTGCAGCTGCAGTGGTTTACGAAAAAGCCCTTCGCGCGAACAGGGGGACATTTCTCAATCTGAATTCCTGATAATGACGAGCAAAAACCGCTTCGGCCAAAAAAATACTCTCAAAAACGCCGCGCTCGTTGCAGTTCGTGATTGTATGGGGCTCAGGTCGGCTGAAAAAGTATTGATCGTTTCGGATGCACCATTACGACCAATGGCTCTTGCACTCCTCGAGGCTGTCCAAACACTGGGGAATGAAGTCCTGCTTCTTGAAATGCCACCTGGGGAGTCACATGGTGCAGAGCCCCCACCAGAAGTTGCCGGGCTCATGAAAACTGTCGATGTTGTTCTTTGTCCGACCTCGAAATCACTAACCCACACCGAGGCAAGGCGTGGAGCGAGCTCACTTGGGGTCCGTGTTGGCACATTGCCTGGAATAAGCGAGGAGATCATGACACGTTGCATGAATGCAGACTACACAGCCATTGCCAGACGAACAAAAGGACTTGCACGTCTGATGGATGCGGCAGAGACCATCCGCGTGACTGCGCCAGCAGGAACAAGTGTTGTTCTGCCTGCTAAGGGAAGGAAGGGACATGCGAATACCGGTATTTTTCACGAAAAAGGCCAATGGGGAAATCTTCCATCCGGAGAGTCGTTCCTGGCGCCCCTCGAGGGGCGATCGCATGGTGTTATTGTTGTGGACGGATCTATGGCAGGCATCGGAGTGGTAAAAACCCCGGTCCGCATTGCGGTTGAGAGCGGACAGGCAACGTCGATTACAGGAGGACAGGAAGCTGAACAACTCATTGAAATCCTAAAGCCGCACGGTCTCGCCGGACGGAACATCGCGGAGTTCGGAATCGGAACCAATGACAAAGCGGTACTTTCGGGCTCGATACTTGAAGATGAAAAAGTCATGGGGACCATCCACATTGCACTCGGCGATAACCAGTCGATGGGGGGTATGGTCCATGTCGCCAGTCATATCGACGGCCTTGTGAAACATCCGTCAGTTTGGCTTGATGAGCACCTGATCATGAGAGATGGCAAGTTTCTTGTTGATCTTGATTCGTGAACATGCACCGATCAATCTGACAGATGGACTCCTGCGTCGACTTCATTGGTACGCGAGGAATGCAGGACTCTGTGCCTGATGATTGCAACAAGCCGCAACACGGCCGGCGGGATGAAGAGAGACGACCTGGCAAAGAAGGCCCCTCCAGGTTGGAGAGTGAGTTCCTACCCGATAACAGCTTAACGAGGAATTGCGGAGAGCGAGGGATTCAGCATACTACTTTTCGACGCAGATTGAAATCGACGATTTTGCTTCCTACGATATCGTTTTTGCCGGTTTCAAGTCCGCCCTGATCCCTCCATATCCCCCCAGTTCTCCAGAAAGTCGGCACACT
>QKGJ01000378.1 GCA_003251275.1 Ignavibacteria bacterium | reverse complement strand
CATCAGGATTGTAGCCCGAAGAAATCCCGATGTTGGAGTACAGCATGCCATTGCAACAATTGCCCGCTATATCTTGCTGACCATTGGGTTTGCGGTTGTTCTGCAAACCGCCGGAATCGATATGAGCGCTTTCACAATTGTTGCCAGTGCTCTCGGTGTCGGTGCTGGTTTTGGACTCCAGAACCTCACGAACAATCTCGTCAGCGGACTGGTCATCCTCTTTGAGCGCCCCATCAAGGTAGGCGACCGGATTCAGGTGGGGGAAATAATTGGCGATGTTATTCGAGTTTCACCACGGGCAACCACTGTTTCTACCAATGATAACATCTCGGTTATCGTCCCGAACTCTGAATTCGTGTCGACACGGGTCATCAATTGGAGCCACAACGATCGAAGAGTAAGACTTCACCTTCCTCTGGGTGTGTCCTACTCTTCCGACCCTGAAAATGTGCGGCAGCTTCTCCTCGATGTCATTAATTCTCACGCCGGTGTTTTGGCTGAACCAAAAGCAGATGTGATTTTCAAGGAGTTCGGGGATAGCGCTTTGCTTTTTGAGATTCGCTTCTGGACCTCCGAATACATCACCCGACCCTTTGATATCAAAAGTGACCTCTATTTTGCGGTGAAGAAGACCTTCAAGGAGAATGGAATAGAAATTCCCTTCCCCCAACGCGATTTGCATATCAGGAGCGGAGGTCTTGGAGCACAACAACCGGAGAGTTGAGAGATTCGGAAGGCGGAGAGGCAAAGGACTTCTACACGGAAGATTCAATAACACCTCCCCCCACTACATCATTCCCTTCATAAAAGACGACAGATTGCCCCGGAGTAATCGCCCTACGCTTTTCATCAAACGTTACCTTGATCCTCCCATCCTCAAGCTGCTGGATGGTTGCCTTTCCGCCTCGATCCTTATACCGAATCCGCGCATCCACCGACATGGGCTCGCGACAACCATCGTATTTCATCATATTGATATCGGTAGCAACTAGCTCTGCTTTGTAGAGCTGATCGTCGAACCCTACTTCAATACGATTGTTCTTGTAGTCAATGTTCGTTACGTACACTGGTTCGGGACGAAAAACACCGAGACCCTTCCTCTGGCCAATTGTGTAGAATGGAAATCCCCTGTGCCTGCCGATGACTTCTCCCCCGTCCACGATTTCTCCACCAGCCAATGTTGAATCAAGCTCCGGGCGTTGCTCCTTAAGGAAACGCTCATAGTTGTCATCAGGGATGAAACAAATCTCAAAACTCTCTTTCTTGTCGGGACGAATCAGACCATGCTCTTCACCGTAGGCCCTGGACTCAGGCTTCGTCAGGTCCCCCAAAGGGAACATCGTTCTTGCAAGAGACTCCTGTGTTAAACCCCAGAGCGCATAGGACTGGTCCTTACTTTCATCCCGTCCTCTCGAAACATAATAGCGTCCGTTATTCTCGTTCTTGAGTACTTTTGCATAGTGTCCTGTCGCAATAAGATCCGCCCCCATCGACACCGATTTCTTGATTAGCTCTTCCCATTTGATTTTCCGATTGCAAATAACACAGGGGTTCGGCGTTCTTCCATGGAGATACTCATCCACAAAATTGTCAATGACCTCTTCCTTGAATCTCTCGCTAAAGTCAAGAACGTAGTGCGGAAAACCCAATTTCATTGCTACAGACCGGGCATCGTTTATTCCATCGAGAGAGCAACAACTGCTTTCATTTCCTTCATTGCCTCCGACATCCTCATATCGGTAAGTTTTGATCGTAATTCCGATGAGATCGTAACCCTCCTCAGCAAGGATTCCAGCAACCACCGAAGAATCCACCCCCCCACTCATCGCAACCACAACCTTCTTCTTCTTGCTCACTCTGTCTTCCGAATGATTATTATCATTATTGGAGAATGTACGGAAAAGCACATCTCACCACAAACCGGTCTTGATTTCTCTCGATTATCTTTCCACATTAGCTTCACCCAATTCGGAAACGGAGCGTATGCAGTTCATTCTTTTTTTTGCCATCTGGCTTCTCCTTATCGCATCAGCCCACTATTACGTTGGAAAGAGGATTATCCCCCATTGCGGAGCGTCAGTTAAGGTCCAAAGGAAATTGTGGAATCTACTTTGGGGGATATTCCTCATGCCGCAGGTTCCATTCTTCATTCTCGTTGGCGGGATTGAAGCAGAGTGGAATGAGCTTCTTTCCTGGATCGGGTATATTCTGCTCGGGATTTTCTCAATGTCGCTCGCGCTCCTTGCTATTCGTGACATCTGGCTAGAATTCTGGAAAATCCTGAAACGTCTGACAGGTGGCTCATGGACACCGCGACTCTCCAAATCAGGTACCGACTACGAGCGAAGGCGACTTCTTTTCCATTCAACAAACATGGGAGCTATTGGACTTGCAGCTGTAGTATCGGGCTACGGAGTGTACGAGTCTCATCGCAAAGCAGTTGTCGAGAATCTCACTATCCCCCTAAATAACCTTCCCAAGGAATTCAATGGTTTTCGAATTGCCCAGATAAGCGACACCCATGTTGGGCCAACAATCAAGCGTGCTTTTGTTGAAGGAATCGTCCAGCAGGTCAACGATCTGAAGCCTGACCTCATCGCCTTCACAGGTGATCTGGTGGATGGCACCGTTCCTTGGCTCCGTGATGATGTTGCTCCTCTCCGGGATCTTTTTGCTCCTCATGGCCTTTTTTTTGTGACTGGAAATCATGATTACTACTCAGGCGCGGGCCCATGGATCAAGGAGGCAGAGCGCCTCGGATTTGACACGTTGATCAATGAGCACCGGCTCATCACCCGAGAAGGGCAGTCATTGATTCTTGCCGGCATTACTGATTTCACTGCTGAACAATTCATACCTTCACAAGCTTCCGATCCTGCGAGAGCATTCAAGGACTCTCCACCAAACCTTCCGAGAATACTGCTCGCTCACCAGCCAAAATCCATATTCCCTGCGGCAAAAGTCGGCTGCGATCTTCAGCTATCTGGACACACTCATGGCGGACAATTCTTTCCGTGGAATTTCATGGTGACTCTCGGGCAACCTTTCATTTCAGGCCTTCATAAGTTTAATGACACCTTAATATATGTTAATCGAGGAATTGGCTATTGGGGACCACCACTTCGAGTCGGGATTCCACCAGAGATCACCGTTCTGGAACTGTCCCATTCTGCAAAAAACGGCTAACTTCATATACATCCGCATTTTTTCCTAATCACTTCTTGACTTTTCTCAAGTTTCTATTATTATTCTTGCCATGCTTGTGAGTTAAATAGCCGACTTTGAAAACAAACGCAGAGGGTCATTGAAGGAACAGATTCCTATCGTTTTCCACCCAGAATCATCATTTCCCCAGTGTCCAGAAACCGCTCCGTCTGGCATCCCAATTGCATGTGTTGACATAGTTCTGTGTTTCATCCTAACAATCTCTTTCCCGCGGAGGAAATCATGAAGTATTTTTGGTGCGTTATTCTACTCTTCTCTTTGGTCACTCAAAGTGGATGGGGGCAGAATATTGACGGAAAGTGGTCGTTGGGTTTTCGCGGCGGTGCTAACTTGTGGGTCAATGAAATGAAGGACAGGAAGGTTGGTCCTGGCGGGGAGCTTTCGCTCACCTACGGAATCACTCGGGCATTCTCGCTCGGCTTATCAACCGGGTGGCAACTCCTCAAGGCAGCACACCTTCCGCCCGATTCAACGCATCCGTATTCTTACATGAAACTCACCGCCTTTCCTGCTTCCCTGGTTGCATGGTTCCACCTATCACCGGGCAGTACTGTTAATCCATTTATTTATGTTGGTGCAGGTGGAATGATCTTCAAACGACAAATTGAGGAAACGGGAACATACCTTCCAAGCAACAAGCTTTTTGGTGTGTTTCACATTCCGGTCGGCATCGGGCTCGATGCATTTGCGTCAAAGAACGTCGCCTTTCACATCGAGGTGGGGTATCGTGTCCTTGATGACAACTCAGATTTTCAGAAGGGAAATTCATCGGCTAACTCCATTAACGGGTCCATCGATAGTTACGTATCAGGTATGGCAGGGTTGAATTTCTATTTTGGGAGAAGTCGAAGCGACGATGACGACG
>QKGJ01000352.1 GCA_003251275.1 Ignavibacteria bacterium | reverse complement strand
GGAGAGATTGAAGTAGGGAAATCCGGAAAGGAACAAGCCAAGCCCGAAGATGATCGCCGCGCGCCGGAGAACCTGCAACAATATCTGCTTATCCGCAACACCGTGAGTCTTGCGGTTGGCAAGTGAAAATGTCATCGCAACGCCAACAATGAAAAGAAAGAAAGGAAAAATCCAGTCCGTGAAAGTCCATCCGCTCCATTGTGCGTGTTCCAGTTGAGGATAGATGTCGCTCCAGGAACCCGGGTTATTGACGAGGATCATTCCGGCGATGGTAAACCCGCGGAATGCATCGAGTGATTGAAGGCGTTGAGAAGTGCCAAGGGACATGGGGTCCGTCCTTTAAGAAAAAAAGGCATCCCGCGCTCGGGCAGGATGCCTTCTTACTATGAGTTAAACCTTCCTCACATTTACTTCATGAGAAGCATCTTCTTGGTGATCGTGCTTCCATTCGAAGTAAGACTATACATGTAGGTACCCGATGACAGACGGGACGCGTCAAACACCTTCCTGTATGCACCTGCGTCCAGATCTTCATCAAGCAGATTTGCCACTTCCCGGCCGAGCATATCAAACACTCTCAATGTCGTTCGCCCACCCTCAATCAGCGTGAAGCGAATTTCCGTTGATGGGTTGAACGGATTCGGGAAATTCTGATCTAATGAGAACGCAGTCGGCAGAACATCCTTAATCGGCTCAACACTTGTGACACGACTGAACTTCTGAAATGGGAGTGTGCTGAGCCCAAAGCAACCCACGTATGCGGTGTTGCCATCCGGACTGAACCCGATTGCACGCGGACGAACATTGGCGCTGTCTGTTGAGAAAGTGAAATCCCACTTGATGCTGTCGTCAATTGCTCCGGTAGCTGGATCCCAGGCATACCAAGTGTTCAGATCGTAGTTCGTGGTAACCCCAGGGAAACGGTTTGGTCTGTCATTTGCAGAGCCTGAGCTTGCCCAGAGACGGGTTCTCCCTGGATTCCATACCATGGATTCGGAATCAAATCCCTTTAGCACAGTATCCTGGAGAACGTACGGACCGAACGAACCAAAATCACTGTGATACTTGTAGATGGCGTGTTCGGTGTAACCAGCCCAGTAAACATCGTTGCCATCTGCTGATACCTCGAGAGTGCGGGAGAAACCAATGGTTGTGTCAGTAACATTGCCAAGAATATTGAAGGCATTGTCCAGAATCTGCAATGGATTGCCCGGAACGACCTTTCCGACAAAGACCTCACCGAGGTTATCGACCGCAACGGCAGTAAGTGTCGCACCGGGCTGCGGTTGGACCCGGTTCATTCCAGCACCAGTCTGGTAGTTGATGCGGTAGATAACGTCAAATGACGATACAAGGATGTTGCCGTTCTCATCCGCACGAAGACCGCGGTTGCTATTGTAAAGTGTATCTGTGGTTCCACCGACAGTCACAGTACGAATGGGCGAGAAGGATGCTTGAGAACCATCTGCGTTAAAAACATATACCGCCCTACAAGGTCTGTAGGCATTTGCCGTCGCATCGAATATGCTATCGGTGTTGCCAAAAAATTGAAGCCAGACCTTTCCTGCCGGGTCTACTGCCAAACCATGTGCACCAGAATTGCCTATCCAAGCATCGCTTGGGAAGGAGCCCTGGTACGTCCATTGTGCACTTGCCAATCCTGCAAGAAGCCCGAGTGCAAAGAGTGTTGTAAGAAAATTTTTCATGGAACCTCCTTTTATGTGTGAGTGGTGAATATTGCTACCACCATTTTTTAGTCGCCGCGCCCGTGGTAAGGCGCTCTTTGTTTCTGTGTCTCGATTCTCAGAATGGCGTGGGCTGGTCCGCTTCCAGTGGTCGTATCCCGGCGCGAGGCGTAAAGCTCCGTTCCTGTTCCATATGCCAGAGCGGTATTCTGGAATTTAAACAATCCGGGATAGAATCTCTCTGATGAGCCGGAGGGGTGAACCAGAATCAGCGAGAGCTGTTCATCAACACCAACAAACATGTCGCCATCGTCGGAAAATGTGATTGCATTTACTTTACCCGCCCCCGGACGGTCTTGCGTAAAATCATAGAACAGCTGAACTGGTCCAAGACTATCCGCTGACACTATTGGGAAGCGCCATACACCCTCGATGCTGTCCATCGCCCCACCAACATACAGATTGCCGCTGTACACGCGGACAGACCGAACATTTGCCACGAAAGGAAACGCTCTGATCGACTTCAAAGGAGTCACCCGATAAACGCTGGATGCAGAACCTCCACACCAGAGATTTCCCTGCTGGTCAAAATCAAAATCGGCAATTGCGCCGAGTCCACCGCCTGCGATCCATGTTACAGCAGTGCCACCTCCAGGAAACACCCTTAATATTCGAGCTTGTCGCTGCGCTACATAGAGCGTGTCACCCGGACCCATCTTCATCCCTGAGTAGGAGCGTGAGGCGCTCGGGAATGGTGGTGAATACTGTGTTCGAACACCAGATGGCGTATATTGAACGACATTCGGGCCGGAAGGACTTGGCAATAAGGAAACATACAGATTGCCAAGACGATCAACGGTCATGCCGGTTGGCTCTTCACCAATCCCAAGACTATCTGGCCTCGTGATTGGCGGAACCAACTTCATATAGAATACATCGCTGAAGAGGGCGGCACCAAGAACAGCTATCTTTACCCTCACTGAATCTCTCGGGTTATCCACCGCGGGGGCAAGGACTGATATCTGTGTTGTTGATGCACTCTGCACGGCCGCCCGGAGTGTATCAAAGAACACCAAATTGTTTTCTGGCACCGGTGAAAAGTTCTGCCCGTTGATCATCACCACGGTCACACCGGCGAGTGCATTCGGAGTCGGAGATACGATGCTCGTGATAACCGGCTGCGCACCGCCCGTAGCACCTGGATCGAAGAGGCTCGGGGGCGGATCTTCCGCGCATCCGACAGTGAGGATGCCAGAGAATATAAGGAGAGCAGGCACAAGGTAAGTGGTTTTCATTCGTTGGAGAATCTGCGTCGACATGATTAGAGACCTATCTGAAGTGCGAATCGGTGAACGTCATCAAAGCGATCCATGAGCGTGAATGAGTAATCCACTCCAAGGATCACTCCAGCAACATTACGATGCAAACCGAGCCCGACGGAATAGTTGAACTCGTCATTCGGCGAAACCACACCTGCACGAAGTGAAAGCGTCTGTGCAAACTCGTATTCAAGACCTGCGCGTATCTGCTCAGGGAAATCGCGCGGGTGCTCTGCATCGAATGCGAAGAGAAGGGAGTGCATTTCATGATCCAGCGATGTTAAGTCGAATATGTTCATCGATACGCCGATCTTGAATGTCAGCGGAAGCTGAAAACTCTCTTCCACGTAAGTTACTTCCGTGGCGAAATTCCTTACTGTCATGCCAAAGTTCAAACTCTTGTATCCCGTGCGATAAAGAATACCGAAGTCGAAAGCGGGAACGTCCTGTTTGAACCCTTGCCGGACATACTCGCCATTCACTATATCCGTCACGCCGGATCCAAGATTCTGAAACACAACCTTCACTTGACCGCCGACGGAGAACTTATCTGAGAGCGCCCGGGCATACCCCAGACCAACGGACAACCCTGTTGGCTTGAACGTTCCGATATCTAGATATCCCTGCTCGTTGTCTGCGCGAATCGTTTCCTGGATATCGCCGTAATCCACTGACTGAACGGTGATGCCAAAGACACCTGCATCCTGGCCAAACGGCGCAAGTGCGAGAGATGCGTAGTAATGTTTAATATCTGCAATCCATCGCGTTGATCCCGCCGCGAGCATTCCCGTTTCACCGATTCTCGCCATTGTTGCCGGATTATAAAATAATGCCGTTGCAGACCATTCAAGTGAAGTGACTGCCTCACCAAGAGCCACTGCACGGGGATCGGTACCGACGTTGAGGAACTTCATGCCTGTCTGCGCCAACTTTTGTTGACCGAAGCAGAGATTGCCGACAAGCAACGCTGAGAACACCAGGAATGGTAGGTTTCTTTTCATGGCATGGCCCATATTATCGAATGACAACAAACTTTCTGAATGCTGTTTCGCCTTTGCGATAAACCACATTTCCGTTTGAATCCATCTGGTCTT
>QKGJ01000307.1 GCA_003251275.1 Ignavibacteria bacterium | reverse complement strand
ATGATCTCTGGCAGCCACCATCCCCGTTGCCGCGGAGATCGCAGTTGTTGCATGCCCCGCTCCGAAAGTGTCATATTCACTTTCGGATCGTTTCAAGAATCCACTCAGGCCCTGATACTGGCGAATTGTGTCAAGCCTGTCTTTGCGCCCGGTGAGGATCTTGTGCGGGTAGGCCTGGTGGCCAACATCCCAGACCAGCTTGTCATACGGCGTGTTGAAGACAAAATGCAACGCAACGGCAAGCTCCACCGAACCGAGTCCCGCGCCCAGATGGCCTCCGGTCTTCGCAACAGTTTCTATCAGATATTCCCGGACGTCTGTTGCGAGCCCTTTGAGTTCGGGAATCGAGAGCTTGCGAATATCCGCCGGAACATTGACCCGATCGAGGAATTCATATCGCTGCGAACTCATTTGGAATCCTCCTCGAGTACACGGAAGTGTCCATTCATGTCTTTACTTAAGGTCTTAATTCGCATTTCCGCCTGCATCAGCTTTTCAACACATGCTTTGGAAAGAGCAATTCCTTCTTCGTACATGCGTATAGAATCTTCAAGGGGGAGATCCCCTTGTTCGAGTTGATCAACGATCGACTCTAACTTCTTGAGGGAAGACTCAAATGTCTGCCCGACTCCGGCTGCTTTTTCAGTTTTTGCTCTTGCCATTATTCTATGACCAGCGATTTCTTTTCACCGTCGCTGAACCGAACACGAATCTCATCCCGCGCACGTAAGGCGGAACTGGAGGAGATGATATCGGTATCGCGATATACCATTGCATACCCGCGTCTGAGTATCAGCTCAGGATTTAGTGACTCCATTCTCTGTCGGAGACCATTCATTCGTGACACAGTAAGTGCGTGAATGTGTTCCATTGAAACTCCTAAAGTCCGGTGAAGCTCATCGATTCGTTGATTCATTTGGCGGAGAAGGTCAAGCGGTTTGTTAAAGGTATAACTAAGAAGGAGATGCCGGATAGACTCCTTATGGCTCTTCAGTGTGGTCGTTAGATATTCTTGCATAGTATACGCATTATTGCGTAAAACTTCAATGATTGCACTCCGTTCCGGCACGATGAGTTCCGCAGCGGCTGACGGTGTTGGCGCTCGCATGTCTGCAACGAAGTCCGCGATCGAGTAATCAACTTCATGTCCAATTGCGCTCACCACTGGAAGGATCGAATTATAAACTGCCCTCGCGACAATTTCTTCGTTGAATGGCCAGAGATCTTCGAGAGAGCCGCCGCCTCTCGCCAGCACGATGACGTCAACCAGGTTCAGCGAATTCAGCACGCGGATTGCCTCTGCGATTTCCAAGGAAGCGCCCGGTCCTTGAACCTTCACGGGGGCAATCACTACCTCAACTCCCGGGAAGCGACGTCGAAGAACATTCAGCATGTCTTGCAGGACGGCCCCGGTCGGTGAAGTGACAATCCCTATTCGTCCAGGGTAATCGGGCAACGGGAGCTTATGCTCCTCCGCAAATAAACCCTCCTCGAAGAGCTTTTGTTTCAGTCTTTCAAAGGCAATCTGGAGGTCGCCCGTCCCGAGCGGGCGCATGCCGAGGACGTCGAGCTGATAGTTACCACGAACCTCATAGACGGTTATTCGTCCACTAGCGACGACTTTCATTCCATCAACAGGAGTGAATGACAACATCGAGGCCCGGCTGCGCCACATCACCGCATTGAGCGAGGCATTGTCGTCTTTCAGAGTGAAATAGAGATGTCCTGATGGTTGATGATGCTTGAAATTCGACACCTCTCCCTGGACGGCTACTGAAGAAAAACCTCCTTCGAGCAAGCGCTTGATCCGTCGGGTCAGTTCCGATATGCCGACTATCTTATCAGAAGAGTTCATCATTCAGAACCTCACGGAGAAACCAAGCGTAGGAAGAAGGGGAAGCATGTGTACAGCGGTGCGGCCAATAGACAAGTCACTGCCGATAAAATAGTTGTACGCCAAAATATTCGATCGATTGTACACATTAATTACATCAATGTAAAAATGCCAGTCAAGCCCCCAGTAATCTGCAGCGGCAGTCACTCGTGTGTCAAGCCGGTGATAGGGAGGAAGAGTGTTCTGGAAACGGTTTGATTCTCCTCCGCGGTCAAAATCAAAAACGACATTGCCGTTTCCATCAGACTGAATCTCGTGAACTGTCTGTCCATTGGATTCAGTGGTTATGATCCGCGGTCGGATTCCCACCGGCTCGGTATACGGGAGCCCGCTGCCATACTTCCATCGAATGCCCATCGTTAACCAGTCGGCAATTGCATAGTCAATGACGACGTTTAGTGTATGTCTCTGGTCAAACCTGAACGGAGTGACGAGAGTGCCCCTCTTTCTCTCTGCCAGGGCAAGAGAATAGCTCACCCACCCTGAGAGACGATCGTCAGCGAAGTGGTTCTTCTTTTCTAGCAGTAACTCAATTCCATACGCTGATCCCTTTGCTCCGTTCACAGGATTGGTTGTCGTGGAGTCGGCTGGAATACTTGTGGGGGCGGACCAGCCGGATATTTTCCGAATATCACCTCCGGGCAGCGGCGACGACTGAAATATCGACCCCGGAACAATATTCTGAACAATCACATCCTGAAAGTCTTTGTAGTAAGTTTCAACCTGGAAACGCCATTTGTTGTCAAGCCAATGCTCCACACCCAGGACATAGTGAGTTGCCTTTTCCGCGCCCAGCAATCCAACGTTGCTGTTCGTTAGATCGACGAAGCTGTTTTGATCAAGCAGTTTTTCATACCCCGGAGACTGTCGATACATCCCGAGCGACGTTCGAAGTGTTGTTGTCGGATCCAGAGCGAAGGAAGCGCTGATTCGAGGTTGAAAGTATCCCCGTCCAATGATATCGTAGAAATCATACCGGATCCCCGTCTGCAGGGAGAATTGTGAGGACATTTCGATATCATCCTGCACAAACAAGTGTATTCGATAGTAGCGCTTTGTTTGATCCAATTCAGAAAGAAATGGAATATTTCTCGACTCAAGGACGGCGCGCAGCGCCGGGTCAGGGCGAAAGGTCCATCGCAACGTTGTGTTGAGCAAATCGAGGCCGGCACCGGAAAGGAAGGAGTGAATTCCGGAATGATAACTGAGTTCTTCTTTGAAGGAGAGCTTTTCAAAAATGTACTTTGAATCAAACTCAAGATTGAGGAAACGAATACCAAGAGTATCGATTCGGTTTTCATAAAGATCGCGATTGAGCGAAGGATCAACGAAATCACCGCCAAATTCCGTGTCGCCGGTGTTTCTGTACCAGGATGCTGCGAAGCGGGACATTGTTGATGGGGAGGGAACGAAATGCCAGGCAACACCGACAACATCATTTCTGGTGTTATCGCGAACATTGACGCTATCGGGATTCTCACGCTCAGAGGAGGAGATTACGTCAACCGCATCCTTGCTCGCAATGCCGTTGACAATTATCTTATGTTCCTCGGAAAGAACAAACGTAAACTTCGATTGGAAGTCAGCGAAGTTCGGGAACGCAACATCGCCGCTTACAAGTTTGGCTTTCTTGGCGATGGGACCGAGAATCAGGTCATAATATGTTCGCCGAAACGCCAAGACATAAGACCCGCGAAAACCGAACGGGTAACTGCCGTCGAGGACAATGTTTGCATTCGTAATGCTCGCGTTAACACTCCCATGCACACCAACGCCGTCCCTTCCCTCCTTATTGGTTACTGCAAGAACTGCGGAGAGCCGGTCTCCGTACTGTGCCCCGAACCCTCCGGTGATCAGTTGAATATCTGTAACTGTCTCTGGATTGAACATGCTGATTGTTCCATAGAGACGGTATGGATTAAAGACCTCAATATCGTCCATGACAATGAGGTTCTGGTCAGGCCCGCTTCCCCGGATCGCAAGTTGCGAACTGAAATCGTTCGGAGCGAGAACACCGGGAAACGCCTGGAGGGTACGGAATACATCCTCCCCTACTCCGGCAAGTGTGCGTGCCTGTGCTGGTTCCAGGGGAAGAACACTTGTTCTCGTATCGTCCTGAGGTCGGGCCCGGTCTCCCGTCACCCTCACTTCACCAAGCCTGATGGTAGTTTGCTCCATGGCGAGTGAAACATATGCCTCCTTTCCC
>QKGJ01000035.1 GCA_003251275.1 Ignavibacteria bacterium | reverse complement strand
GGAATCCAAATTCCCTCATCGATTCTGCAGTGCGGCGCATCAGGGAGCAAGTTGGCGACGGCAAGGCCGTTTGTGCGCTTTCCGGTGGAGTGGATTCATCCGTTGCGGCAGTGCTGTTACATCAAGCGATAGGGGATCGTCTTTACTGCATTCATATTGACAACGGTTTGATGCGCAAGGGAGAGAGCAAGGAGGTCGTGCGAACCTTTCGGGAAGGGTTCAACATGAATCTTGACTTCGTTGACGCATCTGACAGGTTTTTGTCGGCTCTCGCTGGCGTCACCGATCCGGAGAAGAAAAGAAGAATAATCGGGAAGCTATTTATCGACATTTTCGAAATCGAAGCGAAGAAGATTGGCAAGGTCGATTTCCTGGCTCAGGGAACTCTCTATCCCGACGTGATTGAATCAGTTTCCTTCAAAGGCCCATCTGTGACCATCAAGACGCACCACAATGTTGGCGGTCTGCCTGCGAAAATGAACCTGAAGTTGATAGAACCGTTCCGAGAGCTCTTCAAAGATGAGGTCCGGGCCGTCGGTGAGCAGTTAGGACTCGATCATAACCTTGTATGGAGGCACCCATTTCCCGGTCCGGGACTGGCTGTTCGCATTCTCGGAGAAATAACCCGTGAACGTCTTGACATGCTACGCGAGGCCGATGCCATCTTTGTCGAGGAGATCAAGAATGCTGATCTTTACCGGCACATCTGGCAGGGATTCGTTGTTCTCCTTCCCATTCGCTCCGTAGGTGTTATGGGCGATGGACGAACGTACGAACATACCTGCGCGGTGCGGGCGGTTTCCAGTGTGGACGGAATGACAGCGGATTGGTTTCGAATACCTCACGACGTGCTTGCCAGGATATCCTCGCGTATCACAAACGAAGTTCATGGGATCAATCGCGTGGTGTACGACATAAGTTCGAAGCCTCCCGCAACCATCGAATGGGAGTGATGATTTGCGAAAGTTCTTTTCCTTTGTTAAGATCGAGCATACACTCTTCTCACTTCCTCTTATCTACAGCGGCGTCTTTCTTGCCGCACACGATTCAATTCCTCCGGCGCGGATTCTCCTCCTTGTTCTTACGGCTGCAACAGGAGCACGAACTGCCGCTTTTGCGCTGAACAGAATTATCGATCGTCGCCTGGATGCGAAAAACCCGCGCACCTCAGACCGCGATCTCCCCGCCGGCCGGATGAATCTCTGGGAGGCTTCATGGGTGACCATTGCTGGCCTGAGCCTCTATTTCGGGTCGGCGTTTTTCATTTCTGATTTTTGTTTTCTCCTCTCACCGATTCCACTTCTTGTCTTTATCATCTATCCAACGATGAAGCGGTTTACTCCTCTTGCCCACTTTGGGGTGGGGATGGGATTGGCCATGGGCCCATTGGGCGGATGGTTTGCAATTTCCCCTTCCTTTGACAACTTGATGGCGCCATTCCTTCTATCGCTCTTCACTCTTTTCTGGGTTGCGGGATTTGATATCATCTATGCCACGCTGGACGAAGAATTCGACAAAAAGGAATCACTCTATTCGTTCCCTTCCCGCTTCGGGAAAACACGTGCTCTCAAATATTCCGGGTACTTTCACCTTACTGCCTTCTTGATTCTCGTGTTACTGTTTTTTTACTCTCTTCGCTCTATTATGGCATTGCCACTTCTTTTGATTACTGGATATCTTCTCTATCTCGAACAGCGAAAGGCGGAAGACGTTGAATTGGCTTTCTTCAAAATCAACGCGGTCGCTGGTTTTACCGTCTTCTTGATGATTATGATTGGGATATGGGTATGAAGATTGTAGTTGGAATTACCGGTTCATCAGGAGCAGTCTATGCGTATGATTTCCTCAAGAAGTGTCCGGGAAACAAGTACTTGATTGTCAGCTCGTGGGGGAAGGTGCTCTTGCGTGATGAGTTAAAGATGAGCGAGAAAGACCTGAAGCCGCATGTGTCAGGAACATTTTCCAATGACGACCTTACCGCGCCCATGGCCTCAGGTTCAAATCATTTTGACGCGATGATAATAGTCCCTGCCTCAACATCAACCATCGGAAAGATAGCATCGGGGGTTGGCGACTCGTTAATTACACGAACGGCGCAGGTAGCATTGAAGGAGAGATTCAAACTCATTATATGTGTCCGGGAAACTCCGCTCTCTACGCTCACGCTGGAGCAATGTGCTCGACTCTCCAGCTATGGCGCCATCATTATGCCAATATCGCCCCCGCTGTATTTCGTTCCAGAAACCGTTCAGGAGTACGTCGGTGCTTTTACCGACAAGTTGCTCGGTCAGTTGGATGGACGATCGCAGAAGGGGTGGAGGTGGGACGAGTTTCAGTAAGCCTGATCATTAACGCTTTGTGTTGATTTTCTTCGTCCCGGTGAACGTCGCAGGAAGCTTATAGGTTATCACCTGCCCATCCAGAAAGACCACGAGGGAATCAGCTGATATCTGTTCCACTGTTGCTTCCGCGAGAAGGGTTGAGTCGAGACTACTCTCAAAGAACATTGTGAGTTGAAGCCCGGTCGGTGTTTCCTCGACCAGAGTTTGCACTTGTTTCGTTCCTATTTGCTGTTGACGAAGGAGCTTGCTGGAGGGAAGTTGTGCCACACTTTTTTGCTCCAATGTAATTTTCTCCTGCCTCAGGCTAATTCTTCTCTCCTGGGGTGAATCAGCAAGGACTTCATCTTTGTTCTTCCTCGATCTGGAAATCTCGCCCCCGGCAACTTGGACTTCTTCACGTAACTGATTTTGTGCGGCACTTTCTTTCATCTGTACCTGTCCTTCAATCCAGAGTGCGTCGGACTCTTTTGCGAAACCAATCGCTGCAGGTTCGGCATTCTTTTGAATTTCGTTGGCAACATCGCGACGAAAATCGTTCCCTGCGGTTCGCTTTTTATCCACCTCTCCCGCAACACCTTCTAAACGCCCAACTTTTTCCCTCGAAGGGATCGATTCCGACTCCCTTTTGCCTTTTATGGAAGCCTGAAAATCATCCGATGATTCCACCGGAGCTGCTTTGACTTGATCTTTTCCAGATTCGATATTCGATTCAGTCTCACTCGTTTTATCGAGGCCGTGTTGAACATCTGCGTCAGCAACGCGGTTGTCTGCTGTGATCTTCTCCTGGGATGATTCCGTTGTCTGTTGAGCGATCGGTTGCTCTTTTGGCATTGGAATCAGATCAGAAGGTGGGGTGGGTTGGTACCAGCGATAGTACGTTCCCACTCCAATAATAATCGCAATCAGGGCAGCAGCGCTCAATATGTGAGGCAATGGAATCCGGCGTTCGGCATGCGCTTTGAGATTTTCCCTCAGGCGTTGTTTCAATAAGGCACGGCCGAGGCCCTTTGCCGCACCGACAATACGTTGTTCCCGCTCTACTTTTTTGCGGCATCGTGGACAGAGGACAAGGTGTTGTTTCATTTCCTGCAATACCGATTCTGACAAGCGTTCGAGGACAAACTTCTCAAGCAGGTCCTCGTTGTCAGTCCAGTGTTCTTGCTCTAAGTTGCTCATGTTATTCTCTCCCGAGCTTGAATGCCCTTTCAAGCGCTTTCTTGCACCGGTATTTCTTTGACTTCACCGAGTCGGCATTAGCAAAACCCATCCGCTGCGCTATTTCCTGCATCGAACACTCATCATAATAATAGAGGAGCAGGATCGTTCTGCAAGGGTCGCCAAGTTTGTCAAGAGCCATTCTCATTTTGATAGTTTCTTCCTCTTCGATGACGATCTCCAGTGACGAAGCATCCCCGGAGGCAATTTCATTCCCATTGTGCACCATCGGCAGCTCTTTTCTCTTTCGGGCCAGGAGGCGCAGCCACTTATTCCGTGCGGTTGCGAAGATAAAAGTGCTCAGGGCCGAGGAGTAGTGAAACTGTCCTGACCGCACGCGCTCCCATAAAACGATGACTGCCTCCTGCAGCAAATCCTCCGCGTCGTCCCTCGTGCCGGAGTTTCTGACAACAAATGCCGTAACCGGAGTTCGATTTTTCTCAAACAGAGTAACCAATGCTTGCTCATTGCCCTTTCGGATTTGCTCAAGAACTCGTGAGTCGCTATTCAAGAAAATCAGGGACGCGCTCATTTACCTTTCACAGGTTAATGTCATTAACAGTCAAGAGGTGAATGGTTCAAG
>QKGJ01000082.1 GCA_003251275.1 Ignavibacteria bacterium | reverse complement strand
CTTAGCACTGAGGTTTCATATGCGTTATCCACTCGTGATTTTTTTTGTCACAGTAAGCATGGCTGCGGTCGCCCAACCCAAACTCGAAATTGTCGGAGGAACAAAGCTCGATCTCGGGACAATCAACAGGGGAAAAATTACAGAGAAAAAGATCACGGTAAAGAACACCGGTAAGGATACCCTGTCGCTCGGCAGAGTTGAGGTTTCATGCGGCTGCACAGGAACAGTTGTCTCCAACAACATCATTCCCCCTGGCAAGAGCGGATCAATTCTCATCACCTTCAATTCGACTAACTTCACAGGGCCTGTCCACAAGTATGTAACGGTCAATTCCAACGATATTGAAAATCCGCGAACCCAAATCGAGTTTGTCGCAAATATTATTCAAGAGGTCAGCGTGAACCCTGGCCAGTTCTGGTTTCGCGATGCGGAAGTCGGAAAGAAATCAACGGCGACAATTGTCGTCCAAAACCAGGGGAAAGAAGATCTTGTCATTGGTTCCTACAACACGAAGCTTGAAGGGTTCTCTATAAAACTTCCTGAAACACCAATTCACCCGGGACAGTCCGCGGAGATCGTTGCAGAGCTCAAGCCAAAATCAGCAATGGTAGTATTGAATGACTCGGTGATTTTGAAAACGAACAACGTGAATCAGCCGCAGGTCTATGTCTATATCTACGGAAACGTGAAGGACTTCAAGTTCTAACAGTGTTTTAACATCCTCCGTTGCTCCTTCCACGATCTTCTGCCAGAAACGAGAACGTCTTTGGGAACGATGTTCCTCACCGGCCATCTCACAATCAAAAATCGATATGAAACCTAATCAGCCGGCTGTCATCACCCACGCCCTTCGCACCCCGATTGGGAAATACGGAGGGATTCTTCGCGATGTTCGCCCTGACGATCTTAGTGCAATCATCATGCGCGCCCTCGTTGAATCTTCCGGAATTGATCCGGCAAGAATTGACGACGTGCTTTGGGGATGTGCGAACCAGGCCGGCGAGGATAACCGGAACGTCGGGCGCATGAGCGCTCTTCTTGCGGGGATTCCTCAGATTGTTCCTGCAAATACGGTAAATCGTTTATGCGGTTCCAGCCTTGATACGATCATCCAGGCCGCACGCGCGATATGGTCCGGCGATGCAGCAATGATCCTTGCTGGCGGCGTCGAGAGCATGTCGCGGGCACCATACTCCGTTCCAAAGAACTTGACTGGTTCGTTTGGAAACGTCACTGCGTTTGATACCGCTCTTGGATGGCGGTACCCAAATCCGAAACTTCAAGCCATGTTCCCTTTGGAGTCAATGGGCGAAACCGCGGAAAACGTGGCCGAGAAATACTCGATCTCTCGTTTGGAACAGGATGAGTTTGCGCTCGCGAGTCACCAGAAAGCCGTGAGTGCGCAAAGCGAAGGGAGATTTAAGCAAGAAATTATTCCGGTGCGAATAGAACAAAGGAAGGGAGGCCCCCTTGTTCTCGATACCGACGAAGGTCCGCGGCCAGACACCAGCGTGGAGAAGCTCTCCAGCCTTCCGGCTGTGTTCCGAAAGAACGGAAGCGTCACCCCGGGAAATTCGTCGTCGCTGAACGACGGTGCTGCCGGCGTTCTGGTAATGACTGAAGAAATGTCAAGGGAGCTTGGCCTTAAACCGCTGGCCCGCATTATCGGAACGGGTATTGCGGGAGTCGATCCGCGATTCATGGGAATCGGGCCTGTGCCGGCAACCCGGAAAGCTCTTCGCAAAGCTAACCTCACCATCGATGATCTTGACTTGATCGAACTCAACGAGGCATTCGCGGCCCAATCAATCGCAGTGATCCATGATCTAGCCATTGATGTGAAAAAGCTCAATCGCAACGGCGGCGCGATTGCATTAGGCCATCCCCTCGGTTGCAGTGGAGCGCGCATCATGACCACACTACTCCACGAAATGATCCGTCAGGATGCGCACTACGGGTTGGCGACGATGTGCATCGGCGTCGGACAAGGAATTGCAGTTATTGTTCAGAGGTAACCCTGTTGAATTTCAGAGACGGAGAAGATAAATGGACGCCATTGCAATCGTTCAGTCGTTCGTTGACCGCATCAATCATCACGACGTAGCAGGGCTTTGCAAGCTGATGTCGGATGACCATATCTTTGTTGATCCATTGGGCAGCGTCTTGAAGGGAAAAGAAGAAATGCGCAAGGCCTGGATTCAGTACTTCTTCTTCTTTCCTGACTATTCACTCAAAACCATGAACATCGTTGAATCCAACGGAATTGTGGGCCTGTTTGGAAAGGCCTCTGGCACGTACAACGTCCATGGGAAAATGCTTAAGCAAGACCGATGGGATATTCCTGCCTCAGCAAAGGCCGTAGTGCGAAACAACGCCGTCGCTGAGTGGCACGTCTTTGCAGACAATGAACCGGTCAGGCAAATCATGGAAAAATATTCGTCCGCACAGTGACATTGTTCGGGAGGTACAACTCCCAAACCCCGCGCTATAGCACCGAAACGCCGTCCTTTTCTTGCAACCTCCTACCCCCTCTTTCGTCTAAGAAAGAGAATCTCACTATTCGATTTCTCTTGGGTCAACCATCGGATGTATTTGTGTGTCTAACCAATGGTATTGCACATAAACGCGAGACGCCCATGACCGCTGCCGACGAGCAGCACATCATCCATCGGGCCAAAACCGGAGACAATGGAGCTTTTCGGCTGCTGGTCTCTCGCCACATGAAACAGGCATACAACATTGCATACAGCATCGTCCAGAATCACCAGGACGCAGAGGAGGCTGCCCAGGATGCGTTTGTGCGCGCATTCAGATTTCTTGAGAAATTTCGGGAGGATTCGGAGTTCAGTACCTGGCTCTATCGCATCGTGGTGAATGTGTCGCTGAACAGTGTGAAGAAGATGAAAAGACGCACAAGCAGAGAAACTGACTGCAGTCACGCACTTGCTTCCGCCGCAGGTGATGACATGCATTCTCAAGAGAACTCAGACGCAATGCAACATTTTGAGAAAGTCCTTCACGACCTCCCGACAATGCAAAGAGCGGTTGTGATCCTGCGCCATCTCGACGGCCTATCAACAAAACAGGTAAGCAGTATACTTCAATGTTCCGAGGGAACGGTTAAGACCCATTTGTTCAGAGGACTGAGGAATTTGAGAGAACGCCTGGAGTTCATTCGACAAAAATGAGAAGCGAAAAACATATCCTGGAAGCGCTTTACGATTACCTCTCGGGGGAAATGTCAGAAAGTGAAAAACGGAAGGTTGAGGTTCACCTTCAGCGTTGTAATGAGTGTAATGCGGAATGTGACAAAATGCGGTCTACCTTGGAGAGATTATCTGCACTGCGATACGCACCTTCCGCCGGGCAATCAGAAGAATTCTGGAGTGAATTTCCGATTGCTGTCGAACGTCGGATACAGGCATTTGCGTCAACTCGCGAAAGAATGCTGCGCTTCGTGCACTGGTGGGGTAAACGTGTGAATGGTGCAACAAAATACCGTCTTGCAACGGCATTCATAATTCTCGCGATCGGCACAACTGTGGTCATGAAATGGAATGCTGGGGAAACACAAATACCATCTATTGCCGAGAAAGAACACAATGGCATCCCGCTTGAGCTGGTTGACCAACGAACTCAGAGATATTTTCGACAATCCGGGGTTCTTATGGTGGAACTTGCCAATCGGAAACATTATGAAGGAATGCCAACAGACCTCTCGTTGGAGCGGCGAGTGTCGCGGCACCTTCTCGACGAGGCAAGGTTCCTCAAGCAACAGTCTTTGACCCCGTACACAACAAAACTCATGTCCGACATAGAACCGGTCCTCATCGAGCTTGCAAACTCAGAACGCCACTCGGAGAAACCGACTGTCGATCTTCTGCGCGATGGAATTCTTCAGGGAAATCTGCTTTTCAAGGTTCGGATGGCCCAAATTGCATACGATTCAAGCTCCAGAATGCGCATCCAGTATGCTTCAATAAAGGAGTAAGCAAATGAAACCGACATTCATTGCCATGATCTTTCTGCCTGCTTCTATTATGTGGGTACAGGCATTACCCCTCGCTTCGTCGCAAACCTCCAAGTCTTCCATCCACTCCGGCAATGAGTTTACCATGGAATGGTCAGGGACTGCGCCAAAGCCCTCAAATCCAGATGACCCCGGATATG
>QKGJ01000332.1 GCA_003251275.1 Ignavibacteria bacterium | reverse complement strand
AACTCGAAATTTCGATTCTGGCGAAGTTAATTTTCAGCGACAATTCTTCTCTTACTTCCAACGCCAGAATCGGCAAACCCATAGATGGCTGCATCACAGTGCTTTTGCAGGGTTTGCGATTGCAAAAGTTTCTTTGGTTACTTTCTTTCAAAAGAAAGCAACAGAAAAGACCCCTAGGCCGTCGGACTCGATTCTGTCGTGTTTTTGTGTCCATTTCTTTTCAAAAAAAGAAATGGACGAAAAGAAAACTTTGCGAAATCGAAAACCCACATCAATCCGCCTCCCACATGCCGCAACTTTCGGTGATGGCCTACGGCCATTAACGCCACCGAAAGTCGAACCCTTCGGATTGATTCTCCCCCACAGCAAAGTAAACCACCAGCTGCCGTCGATTTCGCGGCGAAAGGTACTTTCTTTCAAAAGAAAGTAACAGAAAAGAACACCAGGGGACTGGTAATGTCCTTTCTCTTTAGAAGAGAAAGGGCGAAAGAGAACTTTCGGAACTGACTTACTTTACCTCAACCGTTCTGATGAACGCTACAATGTCAGTAATCTCATCCGGTTTCAGGGTCTTGCCAAAGGCCGGCATCTTCAGATTCATCTGTCCGCCAGCGATAAACTCCTGCAGGTCCTGATCGCTCAGAGATGCGGATACCTCGGCAAGTTTGACGTTTGTCGGTTGGGCCCCACTGGCATTCTCTCCATGGCATGCCTGACACCGACCAGCGAAGAGGAGCTTTCCGTGTTCCACTCCCTCTGAGGCTGCGAGTTGTGAACTCATCGCTGTCGGGGGAACGGTTCGCTTCATCGCCGGGAGAGTCTTCAGGTAGGCGTAGACCGCCTCGAGGTCATCCATGTTCCAGAATTTGTAGTAGGCGTACGGCATGTGTGTAGTAAGCACAGTTCCGTCCGGCCGCATTCCCGTCGTCACCGCTTCGATAAACTGATCCTTTGTCCATGCACCGATACCAGTTTCGACGTCAGGTGTTATGTTCCGTGCGAAGGAGACCAAGGGTTCGCCTGCTTCATCTCCATAAGCGAAACTACTTCCCGCAAAGAGGCTGTCCATATAGAACGCGCCATCCTGCATGTTGCGAGGCGTATGACAATCGGCACAATCGGCAATCTGGCTGGAAACATATCGCCCGTACTCGGGTGTAATGCCGCGATGGGGAGTGGCGATGGGAGTCAGGATCTGCTCTTTTGGTGCTATCATCTTGAAGGTAAAAAGGGCCTTTGCAAAAAATGAGGGTTCCCTTTCTGGCACCGTATTCTTCACCGGTTGAAAGCTGCGCAGATATGCAACGACAGCAAGAACATCGTCATCAGACATCCCATGGTACCAATCAATAGGCATGATGGGAAAGAGCGTCGTACCATCTTTTCTCAACCCTTCACGGAGCGCCCGGACGATTTCACCGTCCGTCCACCCCCCAAGTCCGGACTCAACGTCAGGAGTAAGATTGCGGGAGTACCACTTGCCAAAACCGGGACCCGTCTCCGTCAGGTCGAACAAACGACCCCCTGCCTGTTGAGGGTTTTGACCTCCATGCGGAGTTTCATGACATCCCCAGCATTGAGCCGTATAGCGGTAGATGTACTCGCCGCGCGCGATCGACGCAGAATCGGTACGTGCCTTGAGATCTGGCGCAGGTCTGGCGTCCTTTGCGTCCCAACGCATCTGGACGTAAGCAACCAAAAAAAGGACAAGCAGGAGAGCAATCCCCACAATCCAGGCAACAATTTTGAGAATGCGTTTACCGATAGACATGAATCACTCCTAGATATGTTGTTAGAATTTGTCCACTTTCATAACGTTTCACCTGTGTATGTAGAAAATCGAATGTAGGAGAGTGCATAGAGGAATCCTAAAAGAACGAAACTCAAAAAGTGGGGAGGAACCTGAAAGACGAAAAACAGGAGAGCAAGAGTCCATCCGCCCAGCCTTTGGAAATCATGGTAGCGCCAGTGAAGAGTGTGAGGAGAAGAACAGATTTCTGTTCTCGACCTGGATTGAACATGAAATAAAGTGACCCGACTGCCCCGACGAGCGCAATAATTAAAGCCGCTGTTCGCAAGTAACTGAGATCGAACGTTTTATTGCCTGTCATTGTTCGTCTCCCAGAATTAGATTCTTGGTTGAGTTATGAGCATGCAGGGAATGTGTGTGAGGACAGGCAAAGGTAGGGAGCGGCGGGGGGAATGTCAATAGGAATGTTCCATTTCAAATTTCGGATTGAGGATTCGTATTCAGGGATGTGTTTCAAAACGAAGAATCCATTGGGGTGGGAGTATAGTTCGCGCCGTCACCAACAAACGATCCGAAGGTAAACGGCGCGTTTGGTCATATGAAATCACGTCACTTCACTCGAACCAATACGATCGGATCGGGGAAAGCTTTGTCGTCCTCCGCATACCGAAGTACGAGAGCCTGGAGCTCCTTTGTAGTGGCTGTCAGAATAATCTCGTTATCGCGGAACACGTGCGGGACATTAATCTTCCCAGCATCGATCATTTCTCGAAGCCAGTCACTCTCAAGCAACGACATCCGCAGTGTGTCTCCCTCAAGTTGGATCTTTGTAGTAAGGTGTGTAGAAATGAGATGAAAGTCGCGTCCATCCTTGACCGGAGATGAATCTATGAACCAAAATTTACCGAGACGGCCCAGTCTGGCTGCGTAGACATTCTCTTCCCCATTTTCGTCCCGCATCGTCACCGTGTAGCCCTTTTCACCAGATTGCTTAAACGAAAACGTCTGCTCATCGTCCTTGCCGGCCCATGTCCCAACGAGTGCCGTATTGAACACAATATCTTTGTCTGCGAACAGCGGAAACAAAGATCGCGCCGGGCAGCCGAACATGAAGAACGCTATTCCAAAGACGGCGAATATTCTGATTCTGTCCATGACAGCTTTCCTTTCCATTATGATTGGTGTTATTGGGTGATGGCGAATAGCCTGGGTATCAACCACTCAATGTCGTTCATTGTTCCATTGGGGTACAAATCACGGTAGGGCGCGTTGATATTGATGCGCTTAAGTAATGTAGGGAGGATTTCGACAATCTTGTGAGAATGGCTCAGAGCGTTTTCACCCATACTGCTCCACAGCCTTACGAAGGAGAAGCACCTTTTCTTTTTTCACTTTTGGTGCAATTGAACACGCAGTGCTGAAGATGTACCCGCCATTTTGCTTTCCGATCTCGAGTCGTCGATGCGCATCAGCCGTGATCTCTGCATCAGTGCCTAAGAGAAGGAGATTCACTGAGTCAACGTTACCTTTGATGAACGCCTTCCCTTTGAGCATCTCGACTGCATCGGCCAATTCGACATTCCCGAGCGGTGGAGGGTCGAGGCACTCGAGTCCGCTGGTCCCCGAAGCAAGCATCAAGTTGAGCCTGTCCCCGATTTCGCCGCACGTGTGAATATATATGTGAAGGTCTTTATCCCTCACTGTTTGAATGATTTCTCGCTCGTAAGGGAGGACGAATGTCGAATAGAACGCTGGTGAAATGAAGCCCGCACCGGCAAATGGGGACGAAAGTTTGATAGCATCGATTCCCGTGTCGCACATTGCGCTCGCCAGCGGCTTTAGCAATGTGGTGAAATGAAGAAGGACATCCTTCGATCGTTCCGGATTTTCTATCAATGCCATCAGGGCTTCCTGGTAGCCGAAGAAATCAAGAAAGTAATCGAATGGCGATGTGATCTCTCCGTGAACCGAAAACTCCGCGCCTGCTTCCGCAACCACCCTTTTGAAGATATCGAATGTATGGTTCGGGTCGATATTGAAATGGAGTCCCTGCGAGACCGGAATGTAGTCGATGCTCTGCGGAAGGTCGGAATGGTGAAAGTCATCGATGCGGGGCTTCTGGGGATCTCTAAGAAATATCTGTCGTGGGAGATCATCGAAATGGCAAATGGTCTTGTCGCCATTCTTCCAGAGAACTTCCTCCACCTCACTTGTCACGGAGCGGGATTGGACATTGTCACGCCAGTGTGGATTGTGTCCGTGGAGACTGATGAGGATACCGTCAAAATCATACAGCGCGCGTAGCGCTATGAGTCCATGTGCGAATACTTCAGGATCGAACCAGAACTCTGCCGGCGAAACATCAAGCTGCTGCAGCATGTGACCTATGCTGAACTGACACATTATCGGAACCCTATCAGGAGTTCCCAGGTC
>QKGJ01000234.1 GCA_003251275.1 Ignavibacteria bacterium | reverse complement strand
TCTTCTTCTTGGTCTTATCATTCCGCTGAACCTGCTGCAAGGGCAGAGCATCCCGGCGGTGGATTCGGTGTCGTACATGCAGCTTGCCGATGAGGCAATCGAGCGCAACCCGGACATCCAGGCGGCGGTGTACCAAATGAGCGTTGCTGGTGCAAGGGTGTCCCAGGTTTCGAGCCTTGACCACCCGGAGTTTACGTACATGCGTGAGGAGATGCCGCAGTTCCGCTGGAACGGCGCCATGATGGAACGTGTCGGGTTGATGCAGCGTATTCGATTTCCGTCAAAGCTCTCCACGGCAGGAGATATTGCGGAGATTCAAGCAGAACACGCTCATCATATTCATCTTGAAAAAGCAAATGAAGTTTTGGGGGAGTTAAAGAGGAATTTCACAGACCTCTGGTACATTCAGCAGTCCATCCTGTTTAATAAAGAGAACGCCAACCTGCTGCATCAGTTTGCAACTATTGCGCAGACGAAGTACTCGGTTGGACAAGCTTCGCAAAGCGACGCGCTTACCGCACAAATCGCCCTTGCAGAGATAGAGAATGAGTTGATAGCGCTTCATGAACGTGAGCGAGGAGTGGAGGCAAAAATTAATTCCATTCGCAACAGGCCCCTCGACCAACCGGTCGGATTTGTTGTTCTCCCGGAGAGCGTTTCTTTTTCCATCTCTCTCAATAAATTGGAACGGCTTGCACTCGACACACGTCCAATGATCATCCATGATTCTTTGACCATCATCGAAAGCAGAGAAATGGTATCACTCGCAAACGCGGAGTATATCCCTGACATGAGAGTCGGGTTGGAGTACAAGCGCTTTCCGCAGTCCGGTGTTGCAGGGTGGGGGATCGTGGCTGGTATCAGTTTGCCGTTTGCGCCGTGGACCATCGGAAAGACGACCGCAGCTGTGGAAGAAGCAGAGGCTGGCCTAAAACGTTCGGAAGTCTTGTACACTGGGTCGAAGAACCGAATTCTCTCAACAGTGCGCGGCCTGTACTACGAGCTTCGCGCGGAACAAGAGCGTCTTCGGTCCTATCAAAGCGACATCGTGCCGCAGGCAATGCAAGCATTGAAAGCAACCACAGCGGAGTACCGAACGGGGAAGAACTCCTTTCTCACCGTGATCGATGCCTACCGTACGCTGGTCTCCGTGTACATGAGTTCCATCTCATCGCGGATGAGGTTCGAGCAAAAGATGGCCGACCTGGAAGTGGCGGTTGGTCTTCAAGATTTGGATTCTTTTAGGAAATGAGGAAGATATGAAAGCGAAAATATTTTTTGGAGTTGCAATTCTGTTGCTGGCCTCGCTCGGTGTATGGTACTGGCCCGGATCTGGAAAGATTACGACCCAGCAACCTGCAGAAACGGAACACGAGTACTATACATGCCCGATGCACCCCTCGGTAATATCCGATCGTCCGGGCGCCTGTCCCGTCTGCGGTATGGCTCTCGTGAAGAAGACGGCGCAGCAGGAAATTGACAGCAAAGAACTGGCAGCTCTTGGCGGGGTGAGCCTCTCGCCAACCCAACGGGTTGTTGCCAATGTTTCCACGGTGTTGGCGGAACGAAGAAATCTCTCAAAAGATATCTCCGCGGTTGGCGTTGTGAGTGTCGCGGAGCCTCTGCAGGCGACCGTGGCTGCACGGTTTCGGGGCCGTATCGAGAAACTGCATGTGAGCTATACCGGGGAGCGTGTCGCCAAGGGAGCGCCGCTGTTTGATTTGTACAGTCCGGATTTGGTTTCTGCGACGCAGGAATATTTGCTTGCCACACACACCTCAGGGACGGAGGATGGCCGCAACAGTGCGTTGGCAAACCTTCAGGATGGATTGAAGAACGCGGCGCGGGAGAGGTTGCGAGTACACTTTGGACTGACCGACGAGCAAATCCGGGAGATGGATAAATCCGGTACCGCTCAATCCACGACGACATTTTTTTCTCCTATCGCCGGGACGGTTCTCCAAAAACCGGTGATGGAAGGACAATATGTCGAGGAGGGGATGGTGCTCTACGAGTTAAGTGACCTTTCACGCGTATGGGTGTATCTGGATGTTTATGAACGCGATCTTCGATTTGTCCATCTCCGGCAGGATGTTTCCGTGATGGCTGACGCATATCCGGGGGAGAACTTCTCCGGCCGCGTTACCTTCATTGATCCGGTGATAAATCCCGAGACACGCACCGTTCGCGTGAGGGCAGAGTTTCAGAATCCGTATGGAAGACTGAAACCGAACATGTATGTCAAGGCCCATGTCGCAATTCCGATTGAGAACGCTCTTGTCATTCCAACCTCAGCCATTCTCTCCACGGGACAACGTGATGTCGTGTGGGTGGAAATCAGCAAGGATTCATTTGTCCCGCGTGAAGTAATGCTGGGAGCAAAGACCGAACAGTTCTCACAAGTTGTGCGGGGTCTTAGCGAGGGTGAAATGGTTGCAGCGACAGGAGGGTATCTTATCGATTCGGAAAGTTCGTTGCAGCTTCCGACGGGCGGCGATCCGCATGCCGGGCATGGAGTTTCTTCACCTAAGGAAGTTCAAACGGAACCTGCGCCCGCGAGTGTTCAGTTCGCCAAGCCCGGGGAAAACGGGATAGCGACTGTTCCAATTCTTGTCAAGGGAAAATACCTTCCCGAGGAAATTCATGTGAAGGTAGGGGAGAAGGTCAGGCTGGACTTTTTTCGGGACGAGGATGCGGATTGCACAAATGAGGTGGTGTTCGAAGGTCTCCAGCTTCGCAAGCGACTCCCGGCGCGTGAACACACGATTGTTGAATTAACGCCATCGTCGGCGGGTGAGATTCCTTTCGCCTGCGGTATGGGGATGATTCGTGGCAAACTGATTGTCCACAAGTAAAGGTTGGTGAGAATCTTATGATTGAAAAAATAATTGACTACTGCGCGAGAAACAAGTTCCTCGTGAGTTTGGCGTACCTCCTCATTATCGGGACGGGAATTTGGGCAGTGAGCACAACGCCGGTAGATGCAATCCCCGACCTCTCGGAAAACCAGGTGATTGTCTTTACGGAGTGGAGTGGAAGGGCGCCGCAGATCATAGAGGATCAGGTTACTTTTCCTCTGGTGACCGCACTCCAGGGAGTACCGGAGGTTCACGCGATTCGAGCACAGTCCATGTTCGGCATGTCGTTCGTCTATATCATCTTTAATGAGCGGACCGACCAATACTGGGCAAGAAGTCGTGTCCTCGAAAAACTTTCAACGGTCCAGCCACTCTTACCGCAAGGTTCAAAAATGCAACTCGGCCCTGATGGAACCGGCGTTGGCCATGTGTACTGGTATACTGTTGAAGGGAAGTATGATCTCGGCACCTTGCGCGCAATTCAGGATTGGTATGTAAAGCTGCACCTGCAGGGAGTGGATGGCGTCGCGGAGGTTGCCTCGGTGGGGGGATATGTCCGCCAATATCAGGTGGATGTCAATCCCGCCCGCATGAAGAGCTACAGTCTCTCGCTCGCTGACATCCGCAATGCAGTGATGCGATCAAACAATGATGTTGGCGGAAAGATCCTCGAGGTCTCGGATGCCGAGTACTTCGTGCGTGGTCAGGGATATATTCAATCTGCACGTGATGTGGAGGACATCGTTGTCGGAATGCAGAGAAATGGAACGCCAATCTTCATCAAGCAAGTGGGTACTGTCCAATTTGGAGGGGACATTCGTCGCGGTTCTCTTGAGAAGAACGGGGAGGGACAAGTTGTCGGCGGCATTGTGGTAATGCGCTACGGTGAAAATGCAAAAGATGTCATTGGCCGGGTGAAAAAAAGAATCGCCGAGATTACGCCGGGGCTCCCGAAGGGCGTGGAGATTAAGACGGCATACGACCGGAGTTCCCTCATCGATGCGGCCATAAACACGCTGCGACACGCCCTGGTGGAAGAGGCCATCGTGGTAAGTATTATTGTGATGTTGTTCCTCCTTCATGTGAGGAGCGTTCTTCGAATTATCATCGAAATCCCCGTTGCCGTGTTGATCGCGTTCATCTTCATGAAAATGTTCGGCATTACCTCCAACATCATGTCACTAGGCGGCATCGCCATTGCGATAGGAGTGATTGTGGATGCCTCCATTGTGCTTGTGGAAAACGCGTATAGGAATGTTGCCCACGCGCAAGAGGAAAAGGGAACACTTTCACCGAGCGAATATGTTGAGATTTCGATTCTCTCCGCGAAA
>QKGJ01000381.1 GCA_003251275.1 Ignavibacteria bacterium | reverse complement strand
AAAACACGGGGCCTTCGTTACCACAAACTCCGTCATCGTAGCACAGGCAACTCACTCTGGGTCGATCTGCATCTGCTCTTCCCTGACCAGACTTCATTGCACGATGCACATTATGCGGCAACAGAAATTGAAGCGGCGATCAATACCCACATGCATATGTCGGTCACTGTGACCACCCACCTTGAACCACTCGAAGAGCATGAAGAGATCCATCAGAAACTCAAAGATGCAGAAGACTAAGCCGCGGTTAGCGGGAACAAATGGTTTGAATGAAAACCAGTGTACCATTCTCCAAACGGTGAAGGGCATTCCACGAAGCAAGGTTCTCTCCTACGGCAGTGTCGCGAAGCTCAGTGGACTTCCCGGCGGTGCCCGTCTCGTCGCTCCCGCCCTGAAGAAAGCACCAGCATCGATGAAGATTCCCTGGCATCGCGTCATCAATGGACAGGGAAGAATCTCTCTCCCGAAAGGAAGCGCGGCTGCAAGACGTCAGGTGGAGCTTCTCCGCGCAGAGCGAATCATTGTTAAAGGGAACAAAGTCGATATGCGTCGCTTTGATTGGATGATGGAACTGAACGCCCTTCGTTGACCCCTCCCTTTTTGGAAACACCTGCTGAATATCGTATCATAGTACCCCGTGTCGGGATAAACCCGCGTTATTAATCAACTTTCAAGGATTCATCTACAATGAAACTGACAGCGCTCGTGTCGCTTATGTCCATTATTACATTCATCGTCGGTTGTCAGGGATCGCAAGACTCACCTGCGCTGAAAACCATGTCCGACAGCGTGAGTTACGCTATCGGACTGAACATTGGAAAAAGTATCAAGTCCGATTCACTGGACGTGAACCCGGCGATCATCGCCAGCGGCATTCGCCACGCGATGAGCGGCGACAAGCCAATGCTCACTGATGAACAAATCCAATCTACCATGGAGGCATTGCAGAAACAGATGATGGCAAAACAGGCAGCAGCACAATCGGCAGCGTCTGAAGAGAACAAATCGAAAGGGGCAGCTTTCCTGGCGGAGAATAAGAAGAAGGAAGGCGTAGTCGAGCTTGCCAGCGGTTTACAGTACAAGATTATCAAAGAAGGAAAAGGAAAGAAGCCGGCTGCGACTGACAAGGTGAAGGTACATTACGTCGGCACTACTATCGACGGCGAAGAATTTGACAGCTCTGTAAAACGCGGCACCCCGGCGGAATTCAAACTGAACGAGGTCATTGCCGGATGGACAGAAGGGCTGCAGTTGTTGCCGGTTGGTTCGAAGTGCATGCTGTATGTTCCATCCAACCTTGCCTATGGCGATCGGGGAGCAAGCGGCCCGATCAAACCTGGCTCAACGCTTATTTTTGAGGTAGAGCTCCTTGATATCGTAAAGTAAAGAGTGAACACCGCGCTCGTCACCGGCTCATCGCGCGGCATTGGCAAAGCTGCCGCGCAAGTGCTGGCTCAACATGGTTGGCGCGTTGTTGTCCACTATAATAGTAATGCTGCCGCAGCACGCGAAATGGTCGCATCCCTCCCTGGGAGCGACCATTTTTCCATCCAGGCAGATCTTGGAATTAGCATTGATTGTCGGCGGATGATGCAGGAAGTGCTGGAACGAGTCGGCAAGCTCGATCTTCTTGTCAACAATGCCGGCATCTATGACCTTCATCCCCCAACCGAAACCGGGGAGCAAGAGTGGATGAACGCCTGGGAACGAACTCTGCAGGTGAACCTCACCTCTCCCGCCCTTCTCTGTTATCTCTCAGCACAGCACATGATGAAGAATCGTGGAGGACGGGTCATCAATATTTCTTCCCGTGGTGCTTTCCGCGGAGAACCCGATGCCCCCGGCTACGGCGCAAGCAAAGCCGGACTCAACGCGATGAGCCAGTCGTTCGCAAAAGCATTTGCGCCGCATGGCGTTTTGTTTTTCGTTGTGGCACCCGGATGGGTTGAAACCGACATGGCCGCACCGTACCTCAACGGATCGGATGTCGATGTATCAGCCGGACAGAGCCCTCTGGGGCGGATGGCAACCCCGGGAGAACTCGCCGCTACTATTTATTTCCTTGCAACGGATGCACCCGCATCCATGACCGGAGCAATCATTGATGTAAACGGGGCTTCCTATCTCCGAACTTAGGGGGCTTTCTATGTTTGATTCAACAACACGGAGACTATTCTATGTTTCGCATTGTCCCTCTACTCTTCCTGTTCTGCGCATCGTTGGCGATTGGAAGTGAAACAAATCCCATGAATTCTATCGCTGAGGCATACGTCCGCCTTGTTTTGGCTGTTGGCCAGCACGATGCTGATTACGTCGACGCATACTACGGGCCGCCTGAGTGGAAGGAAAAAGCAAAGGCCGGGAATAAACCTCTGACAGAAATCCGGAAAACTGCAGAAGGTCTCCTGACTGAACTTCAACAGATCAGAGCTGCAGCGCGAATGACCGGGAAGGGGTCGATGCGTCATACGTTCTTAACCAAGCAGCTACATGCAGTCGTTGCACGAGTGCGTTTACTGTTGGGCGAGAAGATGACATTCGACGAAGAGTCTCTGGCATTGTACGATGGTGTTGCCCCAACGTATTCTGAAAGTCATTTCAAGGTACTTATCAAAGAACTCGATGCACTCTTGCCCGGTGAAGGATCGCTCACACAGCGGTTCGGGGATTACCGAAAGCAATTCATCATCCCACCCGACAAGCTTGATGCGGTTTTCACCGCAGCGATCAATGAGGCTCGCAAACGGACGAAGGAGTATGTTACACTTCCCGCTGATGAGGATTTTACTGTCGAATATGTGACGGGCAAATCGTGGAGTGCGTACAACTGGTACAAAGGGGGACACCGGAGCTTAATACAAGTAAACACGCAACTTCCGATTTACATCGAACGGGCAATCGATCTTGCAGCACACGAGGGCTATCCGGGACATCATGTCTACAATGCGTTGTTGGAGACAAACCTATTGGAGAAAAATGGGTGGGTGGAGTTTAGCGTCTACCCCCTTTTCAGTCCGCAATCCCTGATTGCCGAGGGAAGTGCAAACTACGGCAAAGAGGTTGCATTCCCTGCTGCTGACCGACTTAGGTTCGAAAAGGAGATTCTTTTTCCCCTTGCCGGACTCGATCCCGCCGGAGCAGAAAAGTACTATCAGGTCTTGGAGGTCGCTGCAAAGTTCTCCTACGCGGGCAACGAAGCCGCACGCGGCTATCTTGACGGAAAGATCTCGCGTGACCAGGCGCGGCAATGGCTTGTTGACTACTCATTGTATTCACGAGATCGGGCCGAGCAGCGGATGAAGTTCTTTGAGCAATACCGGAGTTATGTGATCAACTATAACTATGGTGAAGATCTTGTGAAGCACTACATAGAATCGCGGGGCGGGACAGACGATCATCCGCAACAAAGGTGGGAACTCTTTGTTGATCTGCTCTCATCACTCCGACTGGCGTCAGATCTGGAGTGATCTCGTTGGACTTAAAATCCCAACGCGGTTTTCGAAGTCCTTGCCATCTTAATCAGTTCCCAGTAAGGTGGAACATACCCATTCACTTGCTGGAATTCATTCGCCATCCTTAGCACCTCTTCTACTATCAAACCATGCCGCTCCGTGAACTTCGAATTGCGGAGAGCGGCCACAGAGCTCATACCCTCGGGTACGGGACCAACCTTTCCTATCAGATTCAATCCTGCGCTGTATGCTTTTGCAATCCGGACGATGGGCAACAGGTACCGATTATATTCCAGGCGTTCGCCTCGTTCGGCGCCTTCAAGCATTACGTCAATCACGGCGTTATAAACATGATCCTTGAAGAGAATCTTGGGATCGCGCCACTCGGCAACAACACGCAACTGCGGATCGTACTGCAGATCGGACGGTTCCTGCGTGGCAAAATATTTCACACCAAAGGCAGCGAGCCACGAGGAAACGCCTTTGGTGGAAATCGTTGAAAGACCCATCCAGAGGTTGATATCGAATTTCCTGTATGCGTTTGACACCACCTCGGAGCAGAAAAACTCTGTGCTGTCGTTGAAATCCATTTTGAAGTCATACGGGACATGCCGTGTGCGGGCAGTCGCCAATGAATACGACGCAGCCTTATGAGGAAGCATCGGGTCGGCAATGAGGTGGGGAAGATCGGCACGAAGCCTCAGCACCATAACGCGCAGCTTTGTATCGCGCAGGTATTCCTCGATAGTT
>QKGJ01000080.1 GCA_003251275.1 Ignavibacteria bacterium | reverse complement strand
AAGAGATTGCTCTTCCGCCGTCGAGGCCTTCCCGGGCAATCCCTTTTGTCACCTGGTCGCACCCAACACACAAACCGGAAACAAACAGGACGAGTACCGCGCGTTTTATCATAGAGAGGAACCTATTTTGCCGCCATGAGTCTGATTGCTTCCGGGAAGAGATCCACTGCCTTGCGGAACTGCGGATCGACATCGAGCATGACCGAATACCACCCCTCATTGCCCCAGATACTTCTCGCGATGTATGCTTTCATGCGGGTAAGAAGGAATTGCCGATCCTTGTCAAACTCTTCTTGATTGATCTTGACATCGTTCTTGGCCAGAAAGGCTATGAAATTTGTCACCACCTCTTCACTGATCGGGTAGTTTTTCTTGAAGTGGGATAGATCATTGCCAAATTGGTCGCGTATCGCTTTGCCCTGTCCGTCCAGAAATCCGGCAATAAATTGATACATCAAGTCGCGACGCAGTATGGTCTGGGTTTGCCCTGAGAGGTTCAAGGTTTTGACGATGTAGTCGGGAGTAATTCCCCCGCCGCCATACACAATGCGACCCCCATTAGTATGAAACTTTGGCCTGAGAGAATCCGCATGTGCATCCAGTTCGTGATCGATGTTTGTTCCCTCTTCTTCCTCCCTCTCAAACGCCTCTCTAACATATTCACTCTTATTTTTCCCTTCATAGGATCGTTGAATCAGGCGACCGCTGGGCGTATAGTAGCGCGCAATAGTGAGGCGGAAGGCCGAGCCGTCCGAAATTGGCCATTCACGCTGCACCAGGCCCTTCCCGAAACTTGTCTCGCCAACTACGAGCCCGCGATCCCAATCCTGAATTGCTCCCGCAACGATTTCACTTGCGCTTGCGGAGCTAGGGTTGATGAGGACGATCAGCGGTGTCTTTTCAAATGGTTGACCCGAACTAGCAAAGAAATCTTCCGAGAGCTCCGGACGACGTGCTTTTGTATAGACAACCTTATGCGGCGTGTCCGCGGGGCCGCCGTCGAGAAACAGATCGGCCATCATCACCGCTTGCTGAAGGATGCCTCCCGGGTTTCCCCGCAGATCAAGAACAAGGCGTTTCATCCCCCGGGCCTTTAACGCATTCAATGCCTTCATCATTTCGTCGTTCGTCTGGGTATTAAACCTGTTCACCGCGACATAGCCGATATCATTTCCCACCATGAACGATGCATCCACTGTATAAAGCGCAATATCATCCCGGGTGATCTCATAGAGGAGAGGCTCACCAACGCCAACTCTGACGATCGACACTCTCACTTTCGTTCCTTTCGGACCACGGAGGCGTTTTGCCGCATCTTCCGATGAAAAGCCAACAATGCTACTATCGTCGACCCCGACAATACGATCGTTCGATTGAATTCCAAGTCTCGCCGCCGGCCCTCCGCCGATCGGCTCCACGACAATGATGGTGTCGTTCAGCGATCGAATCTGCAATCCCACACCCTGGAATTTTCCCGTCATCTCTTCAGTCACTTTCTCAAAACTCTTTGCGGGAAAGTAGACGGAATGTGGATCCAATTCCTTCACAATTCCTTGAATCGCTCCTTCAACAAGTTTGTCCGTGTCGACCTCATCGACGTAGTACTTGTCCGAAATGACCAGTATGTCCTTCAGTTTGTTCAGTTGGTTATAGATGTTGTCGGAGGAAATCAGGTGGCTGATGCTCATTCCCACCAACAGCGCCGCTAAGGCAATCAGGACAGCCATCCTCGAGGAAACCTTTTTCTTCATTCACTGCTCCAAAATTCGTAATTCACATTGTCAAATACCAGAACACTCCTCCTCGCCGATTGGTTCGATCCCTAGAGTATACAGAAAGAAATGCCGTTTGTTTCAATGAGACTTTAACTCGGCGGCCAAAGATCCTAGGCTTCAAAAAACAATTTCAACTCGAAGTCTCTCCAGAAACCTGGCCATTAATCGAGAAGTTTTCGTGTTCCTTCATGATTTATTTCACCTGTCGATGGAAAACTCTGTGTTCCGAATCGCATGGACGAAGTAGAACGCAATCTGTTTCGTAAGCCGCGGTTCTTTTATCATGAAAGAGGGCATTCACCACTCCCAGCCCGATGCGCATATGAATATCGTACTCCCTCTCGCAATTTATTAATGCCACACAAATCCCATCGCCGGTGGGAAGAAAGACAATCTGTTCCTGCCCGATCGATGTCTTTCAATCTCAGCCCGAACACATTCATTCAGCACATCAATGATGGATGACTGCGCCTCAACGCCGCGGTTCTCTGTATATCCGACGATATCGAGGGACATATACTTGACGGGAGCGGCAACTGTTTCAGAGCCCTTTAGCGACATGACAATTCCTCCATGACAACGAGAAAAAACATCGTTAATAGGCAAACCAATTGCAAGAGGTCTTGAGGGGAGATGATTATCGACGTTTCGGAGAGCGCTTGTGTTCACTGGTGAGCTTCTTGACGCGTTTCTTTTCATCACGCTGTGCACGGGAATCACGCCGGCGCTCAAGATACGCGATCTCCTTCTGGAGTTTCAAAAAGTGATGGTAGCGGTCATGGTGCAGTCTGCCATCCTCAATGGCCTGCTGAATAGCACATCCGGGTTCCACGGTATGGCTGCAATCTCGAAATCGGCATTCGTGCGTCAGCTCTTCAACATCGGTGAATGCATCGCTGAGGCTTTCACTATCGCCCCAGAGTTGAAGCTCGCGCATCCCTGGTGTGTCAATGAGCAGGCCCCCGAAGGGAAGAAGTATCAGTTCCCGGTTCGTTGTTGTATGTCTTCCCTCGCCATCACTCTCCCTCACTTCCTTCACCTCCTGCTTTTCTTCTCCGAGAAGAACATTCATGATAGTGGATTTGCCTACGCCGGATGACCCCAACAATACCCCTGTCGCACCTTGAGGCAGGTAGTTATGAAAAACCTCCATGCCCGACTCCTGCAACGCACTTATGACGTGAACCGGTGTCCCACCGGCAACGCTCTTCACCATGTCCACCATTTCATCGAGCACTTCACATAGGTCCACTTTGTTCAAGACAATCACCGATTGAGCTCCACTCTCGTTGGAGAGAACGAGGTAGCGCTCCACCCTCCGAATGTTAAAATCGGCGTCAAGGCCGTTCACCAGGAATGCAACATCAATATTCGTCGCCAGAACCTGTTCAACACTTTTTGCACCGCTCGTCTTTCTGAGAAAAGAACTCTTCCGTGGAAGAACCGCTTCAATGATGCCAGCACCAGAATGTTCAGGACTGCGAAGTGCAACCCAGTCGCCCACAGCCGGCATTGCGCCCGCATCCGCTGCCTGATGGCGCATCCGTCCGGCAGCATGAGCACGAATATCCCCGAACTCGGTATACACTGTGAAGGCACCGCGATGTTGTATCGCAATCCGACCCGGGATGAGATCCCCGCTTCCGCCAAAACTCTGAAATGAGTGCGCAACAAAGTCATTCCATCCATACTGCTTGAGGGAAATGCTCATTGCTTACCTACTTGACTCTGCACCGTTGGTCTTAACCATTGATTCAATAACATTCGATTCATAATAGTGGACTCCGGGCAGATCAAGTCTTGCAGCATTGACCATCGCGCGCGCAACAACCGATGCTCTAATTGCCCGGTACCGCCGCCACTTCCCAACCATGAGGAATCTCACTGTCTCCATCAGTCGAGCACCGATTCGCTCACCAAGGCGAAATTCAGGTCGGTTTCCAAGTAGCAACGACGGTCGAAAAAAGTGAATCGCTGAGAAAGGGAGTTTCGCGACCTCCCGCTCTACTTCTCCCTTCACTCTGTTGTAGAAGACAGACGAATTCGGGTCAGCGCCCAGTGATGTCACCATGAGAAATTGCCGCACATTGCTCGATGAGGCAAGACGCGCGAGTTGGAGCGGAAAATGGAAGTCCACCTTCCTGAATTCATCTTTGGAGCCGGCTATCCGTATTGTCGTACCCAGGCAACAGAACACCTCATCCGCGCGAAGGAATTCAACCACATGCTCCAGTCTGTTGAAGTCGACGGTTTTTTGTTTGAGCTTCGGATGGTAGACAGCGAGCGGGCGTCGAACAAGGGCAACCACCTGCTCGTACCGATCGTCTGCAAGGAGGTTTCGTAGGCAGTGGGATCCGATGAGTCCACTCCCTCCCGCCACGATAGCTGTTGAGCCATTCAATTAATCCTCTCACTAAAAGAAAGGAGATTCATATCAGGAGGCAGGATTAGGGTGGTGGA
>QKGJ01000130.1 GCA_003251275.1 Ignavibacteria bacterium | reverse complement strand
CATAAGCAGGATGCCGAAAATGCCGAGAACGATGTTCGCAGACCACATTCCCCAGAAGGGAGAAAGAATATCGCGGTCGGCGAGCTTCTCGCCGCCGATGAGAAAAGCCCAGTACATAACAAAAAAGCCCAGACTCAAAGTAGCCCCAATACCGAATCCACCCCGGCGGGCCATTATGCCGAGCGGCGCGCCAAGGAACACAAAGACAATTGCGGCGGTTGGGATCGAAAATTTCTTGTACACTTCGACCATGTAGCCGTCGATTTGGCGTTCGATAAACTCGGCTCGTGATAATTCAGTGGTGATAAGAGAACTGATCTGCCGCGTTCGCACAAGGGGGGGCACCTTGATGGGGGACGGAAGGTACAGGCGATCGTATTGATGAGTGGAATCCGTTTTGGCGGCAAGAAGACGATCCATATCGCGCGTAACGATGTTCTCAACGGAAGCAAAGATCTCGCGTCTATTCTCCTGGAGACTGTCAACGATGGCGAGCATCGTTTCGGCGCTCAGTTCACGATCGCCCCGGGCAAAGGCCGACTCATCCGACCGCTCAAAGTCGAATCCCTGGACCGGCATGCTGATACGGTGGTCGACAAAACGGATGCGTCGGTACGAGGAAATGTGTTGCATGTCCAACTCATGAATCTCGCCATCATGAAGATCGAAAATAAGTTTGCGAAAGTCGGGTGAGAAGGAGATGCGGCCGCTTTCAGCGGTGATGACGACGTTCATGTTCGGATTGGTGTAATCGTACAGGGTGATGCCCTCAAGATCGTTGGAATGCTCAAATGTTTTGCGGACGAGAATACTATACCCGGAAACATCTTTGACAAAAATTCCGGGTTGCATATTCAGGGTCGGCTTCTTCCTACGGATGTCGCTCGCAAGAGTGCGTGCTTTGTGGTTTGCTTCGGGAAGAAGGTAGTTATAGAAGAGCACCAGCAGAACAGCAAGGATGGTGGCAGCACCCGCCACGGGAGTGATCATCCGGTAAATGCTCATCCCAGTCGCTTTCATGGCGGTAATCTCGTTATTCGCGGAAAGTTCTCCGAACGCCATCAATGTTGCGACGAGGACAGACATCGGCCCCGCGAGAACCACGATCCAGGCAAGATTCAAGGCGATCACTTCAATAATGATCCATGCCGAAAGTCCTTTGCCCACAAGCTGGTCGATGAACTTCATGACAAACTGGAGAAGGAGTATGAACATGATCGTCGCGAAGGAAAACACGAACGGACCGATCAATGCGCGAAGTATGTGGCGCGAGACGATGCCATAGCCGGTCAGCGAGCGAATGTTCATGCGTTAATATACCGCATGAAGAAATCGAATCCAAGACTCCCGAATCGATCAGAAGATTGCTTGAAATTGAGACTCCTTTTCTCTATGTTGCGATGAGCGAGTGACAAAGCTCGTCACACAATGGTAAGGAGTTCCTCTATCGATCCGGTTCGCTAATAGTTCTTGACGAAGGTTCAGCCTTCGGACCTTGTGCAACGATTGTCGTATTAGCGTACTGTGCATCGATGAAGAAATGCAGAACATTGAGGTAGACTCCTTGCTGCGAACCTCGGTAACAATATTTCAGCGTTTTCTTTCTTCCGCGGTGAAGCTTGCATTAGTTCTCCTCGGAGCCCTTATCCTCCTGTTTGTTCCCCACACGCTGATTGGAATCACCGGACCGTTGACAGCCGGTACCGAATACGTTCCTCTGGAACCATCGTTCTCGCCATTACCGGTTGTCGATGACTCGCTTTCCCCCATAGAAACAGCGACATCCTTCCAATCACAGCTCACGATTCCGATCAGTCTCGTGTATTCCCGATGGGTCCTCTCCAGTCCACCTACAGATGGAGTCTCCACCTCGTTGTTTGGCCCGAATGATTCACTGAAGATGATCTTTCGTGCCAAGCTGGCCTGGTACAATGCAAGCGCCGTGAAACCCCGCATTCCGATATTTGATACATCATCATCGAACAGTCTAAATCTTCGATATTATCCTCAGATGCGAGGGCCGTTCAATAGCAGCATTCCCCTGGCAAACATCGCATCGGGGAAAAACTGGGGGGGCATCATGCAGCGCCTTCCTCAAGGTCCGGTCAACCTTCTCAGTGAGGGAATTACCGCGTTGGATATCTGGATGCGGCCCGGGAAAGAAGCGTTGGATCAGAAAATATATGTTGAGATTGGAACGATCAGCGAGGACATCATTGCGAACCGGCGTCTGAATTCAGAAGATATCGTGATTATTCCCCGACCGGATGGACAATTAGGTCCGGGTGAAGACATCGGCCTTGATATGATCGACAACGTGCAGGAGCAGCAAAGAAACCCTGCCTTTGTTCAACAAAGAATTCTTGATCCCAGCGGCGACGACTACTCGTACATTCCGGGTTCGGAGAATGTCATGGGCATCAATGGTACGGAAGGAAACGGCGCCACTCCCAATGGAAGAATCCCCGACACGGAGGACCTGAATGGCAACGGCCAGCTGGATACACTCAACGCCTACTATTCCTACGAGTTCCTCCTCGATACGAACGCTGTTTCGAACCGTCGTGTGGTGGCGCAGGAAAACGGATGGACGCACTACCGTGTTCCGATCAGGGATTTCACGAGCGAGGTCGGCAGCCCGTTCCTTAATCAGATCGAACATGTACGAATCGGCTTTGTCGGTGTTTCCTCGGATAGCCTGCAGGTGAGCATCGCAGCTCTGGGCTTTTCGCGCGCGAATGTTGGAGCCGGGGGGGAACAAGTGAAGGATACGACGTACGTTGTTTATCTGGACTCGACGGCAAGACTTGCCCAATGGACGCACGTCCGCAAGGACAAACCACAGGTTGCCATGTTCCCGGATCGCACCTATCCCTTGTATGCAGCGAACCGGTCAACGCAGTACCGTCGCGAGGTTGTGTTCGATTCAACGGGCGAACGTGTGCTCTTCAAAGAATCCATCGGAGGCATGGCGGCGAAGATTCCTGTTTCACTTTCCCTCGATGAGTACATCGCTGCCAGGGAGAAGGATGGGTGGCGACGTATTCTCGCCGAAGAAGCTCATCGCAGCGGTGATGCCAAAAAGACCGACGAACTTGGAGACCTGCTCAGCAATATTACACAAATCCAAATACCGATTCCGCCCAATCCGATCTTCAGCATTTTCGGAAAACCGGAAATCAAGTTGAATATCAGCGGTGCGGTCGATATTAAGGCGGGGTTCAGGAACGTGACCTCCGATCAGACAACCCTCTCGGTCGTCGATCAAACAAGGAACGAACCTGACTTCCGCCAGGAAGTGCAGGTAAACGTGAATGGCACCATTGGCGATAAACTGAATATTCTTGCAGACTGGAATACGCAACGCACGTTTGAATATGAAAACCAGCTGAAAATCAAGTACACGGGCTATGACGACGAGATCGTGCAAAGTGTAGAGGCCGGAAACGTCTCGCTTGCAACTCCCTCTGCATTCATTGGGAGCAGCCAGGCGTTGTTTGGCGTCAAGGCAAAATTCCAGACAGGTCCGCTAACCTTGACGACGATCGCCTCGCAGAAGAAGGGACAGATCAAAGAGGTCTCGGTGAGCGGAGGCTCACAGGAAAACCTCTTTGAAATACGAGCAGTTGATTACTCAACTGATCATTACTTCGTTGACACGTCCTACATCCATCTCTATGAGCAATACTATCAAAATGAGCCGGCACTAGTTGAGGTTCAGTCGCAGATAGTCGAAGAAGAGGTCTGGGTGTCGCAAACAGGATTGAACATTCAAAATACAACGCCTGGTATCGCGTATATATCGCTGCCCCCGAGACCGAACCCAGGGTATGCCGATTCTTTGCGCAATCAACAGGAAGTGGCAAGTAATATTGAGGCTGGAAGATTCACGCGTCTTGATCCGGGCCAGTATGCCCTGACCGGTCTAGGATATCTTGGTGTCTTAACGTTGAACACAAATGTTCAGGATGGACAAATCGTGGCCCTTGCCTATCGGCGTGCTGATGGAACGCAGTTTGGTGAGTTTTCGGCGGATAATGCGGACTCGACTCTTATACTCAAGATGGTGAAACCACGAGTTGTTCGACCCAACGACAAGGTTGCCTGGCGGCAACTTCTCAAGAATATTTACAAACTTCGACTTCGAAATGTAAAGCGTGATGGGTTTGCCCTTGATGTTGTTCGGGATAGTTCCGCCGGTGTTGACCAGAGAAGTATTCTGGGAAAGAATTTGCTT
>QKGJ01000193.1 GCA_003251275.1 Ignavibacteria bacterium | reverse complement strand
GACGTTCGGCGGTATTTTCTGGGTTAATACGATCGTCGATTTTTTTCTTGGTCGACAGGGTGACGTATTGTTTCTTCGAGCACTCCTCACGAGCCCGGCGCATGCATCATTGTACGATGTTGCGTACTCTGTGACGCAACTTGCCCTTCTCGGAACCACGGTCGGGTTTGCCGGCATAACCCTTGCGACTTTTGCGAGACTTGGCAGAAAAGAGGATGGAGGGATAAATGAATTCTATTCGTTTCTCGTTCGTCTGACCTCCGCTCTGACAATCCCGTTCAGCGCATTCCTCTTCTTCAACCCATCATCTGTCTTGTCGCTTCTGACTTTGCTGGAGCAGCTGTGCTTCTCCAGGGAATGGTCGCGTTTCGAATAGTTGCCCGCCTGTTTGGTGGCGGCGAAAATGCGGAGTTCCTCCTTGCAAAAGGTATGGTGACCCAGCTGGTGGTTATCAGTTTAATTGGTTCAGGAGTCAATGTTGCCTTAAATCTGATTCTCATTCCGCTGTGGCTAGGAGTTGGGGCGGTCATTGCGGGAGGGCTCGGAAATCTTGTGGCAAACATTCTGGCTTGGAGACTCGTGTTTTCGGTTTCCAGGGCGAGAATCCAGGTTGGTTTTTGGACGAAGATGGTTGCAGTCAGTGTCGCTGCATCGGTAGCGGTTAGTTTTGCGAAGATTGGTGAGGGAGCGATTCTTTTGCTCATTCAAAGTACAATCTTCCTGGCAGTGGTAATAGGGTTGCTCGCTGTGGTAAAGCCAATTGGGACTAATGACACGTCTTGGTTTGCAAAAGTGAGTATTGGCCTTGTGAGAATGCTGAAGCCATTTACCAGTCGTGTGACCGAGGGGGGAATCTAAGTTGAGGATTGGAGTTGCTCATGGTACATTTGATGGAACTGGAGGCATCGAAAAGGCTAATCGTGCATTGTACAACGAGATTGTCGGCAAAGGGCATGAGGTTCATTTTCACACCCGTAGTGAACGCGGCTCCGGCAATGTGCTCATTCACCCTGTGTCGTCGTTAGGCGGGGTGAATTCGCTGCGCGCGATGACGTTTGCGATGAATGCGTCCAGACAATTGCGGTCGGGCGGATTCAACGTGACTCATTCGCATGGAGAGATTGTCGGTGCGGATGTCATCACTGCGCACAGCTGTCATGCGAGAGGGTTACGAGTTATGCGGGAGTTTAGGCCAAAGATGCATGTGAGGCACCAGAACATGGGTGTGATGGATGCCGTCAGGCTTCGCATTGAGAAGAAGAACTATCGCGAACACCGATTCAAGAAGGCAATCGCAATCTCCAATGTTGTCAAAAGGGAATTGATGGAAGAGTATTATGTTCCAGAAAACGATATCGCTGTTATTCCCCACGGGATTAGTGAGAGAGTTGCATCTGGGAAGGATCAAAAGTCACTTCGACAGCAAGTCAGGGATGAGATTGGAATTCAATCTGACGATTTCGTGCTTCTGTTTGTCAGCAACGAACCCCATCGCAAAGGCCTGGAATTCGTCCTTGGCTCCATGCAGCGAATTGACAACAAGCGCCTCTGCCTGGTCGTTGTTGGCAAAGACGAACGAAACCAATTCAAGACATATGCTAAATCTCTCGGCATCGCGGCTCGCGTGTTCTTCGCAGGTGTTCAGAGTGAAGTTGAACGCTATTATGCGGCAGCGGATTTGTTTGTTCTTCCGACGCTTTATGAACCTTTCGGGTTGGTCATTACCGAGGCAATGTGTGCGGGCATACCGGTGCTGGTGAGCTCAATCGCGGGAGCCGCTCAGCATTTTATTCAGAATGGTCGGAATGGACTCCTTCTTCACGATCCAACCTCAACGGAGGAGATCTCTGCAAGGATAACGGAACTTGTTACAAGTGATGACCTCCGGGAAACACTCTTGCAAGGAACGAGGAACACGCGCATTCCATCATGGGGTGATTGCGCAGATAGAGTGATAGAGGTTTATCGGGAGGTCCAACGTGACCGATAGAAATCGGGAAAACCGCCCAGAAGAGTATATCTATCTTGTCATGATCCTCCTTCTTCTAGGGGTTAGTAGATTGCTACAATACAATCTGTCTGGTTTTGCGAATGATGATTGTTATATCACTTTTCGGTACGCGAAAAACATAGCGGACGGAAATGGCTTTGTCTACAACCTCGGTGAAAGAGTTCTTGGCACGACAACACCCCTCTGGGCGATCATCATTGCTATGCCGGGTTTTATTTTTGGTCCGAACAGCATTCCTGCCGCCAGCATGGCTCTTTCGCTGTCGGCGGACATTTTTACAATCGCTGTGTTGTGGAGGATCGGGAGAACAACCGGCCCTGTTGCCCAGGTTATCGCAATGCTTTTTTTTCTTCTTCATCCCAAAGTCATGCAAATCTGTGGATCTGGGATGGAGGCTTCCCTCGTCGTTGGTTTGATGGTGGGATCATTCGCTCTCTTGATTATGAACAAACGCTGGGCAGGGGCGGTCCTTCTGGGTTTCCTTCTTCTTACAAGATTTGACGGGATCATCTGGGTGTCTGTCCTTCTAGGGTGGCAATGGCGTTTGCACAAATCCCCACCGTGGAAGGAAATGCTCATCATCGCGATTGTTACTTTGCCCTGGATTCTTTTCTCGCAGTTCTACTTTGGCTCAGTAGTTCCGCAGTCGCTTGTTGCGAAGACCCTCAGTTATCATCACCTTTTCCCAGCATTCGATCCAATTCGAGTACTGACTGGGTATTTGCCTTTCGAATCACTCCGTGACTCATCCGTTGGTACACGTCTACCGGCTATTCTCTTAATGCTTACCCCCGTGGTGGTCGAGTTAGTTCGCCTCTGGAGGTTGCAAAATTCACTTGTCGTGTGGCCTGCATTTTTTCTAATCTACTCCCTCGTGTTTTCGTTCGCGAGAGTAATCCTCCATGATTGGTACTTTCTCCCTGGTTTTGTCGCATACTTTATCACTTGCTCGACTATTGTCCAATATCTCTTTTCCCAACGACAAACGTTTCAGACCGGATTTAGCTCGTGGTGCGCCGGCTTGGCGGCGTTAGTTTGTGGAGCATATCTTCTTGTGGTAATACTTAGACTGGAAACCAACGTTGGGGGGCCTTTTGCACGGGACTATGAGGACCTCGCACGCTATTTCAGTGACAAGTCGAGTTCCAGCATTTTTGTTGAACCGATTGGTTTCGTCGGGTGGTTGTCGAACAGCTACATTCATGATCCGGTCGGTATTGTATCACCCGCAGTGACAGCATACCGGAAGGCATTTTCTGGCTCCGACCAATGGTGGATCAGCTATGTGAGATCGTTGCAACCAGATTATGTTGTTCTGAGAATGGAAGAGATAAAATCGAATGCCCTTTACCTCGGCTACGGAGGAGATCTTTTTTCCGGTGAAATGAACCAAGTGTGGTTCCAGGAGAATTATGGAGAGGTGACCTGGCTTAACAGGACAGCAATTGGTTTTTTCGTTTACCGTAAACGATCTCTTCCGCGGACTGATTTCGCATCCATACCACAATTTACTTTACATCGACATGAACAACATGGGCACGAAGAATAATCTCTCAAAAAGAGGGAAGAGGGACGCACGATTTCCTGTTTCAGCAGTGACAGTGAACTGGAATGCAGGCGGGATTATACTGCGTTGCCTGGAGTCTATCCGGAATTCAGTCGGGTTTTCACCTTTGATGGTTGTGGTAGATAATGGGTCAAGTGACCATTCGCCGGACAAAATTCATGAGGCATTCCCTGAAGCTGTGATACTTCGAAATGCCATCAACGAAGGTTACGCGATGGCGACGAATCAGGGAATCCGGTATGCCCTGGGTGCCGGGGCGGAGTATGTCCTTCTCCTCGATAGTGATGCATACCTTGCCGACAATTGTATATCAATGCTTCATCGAGTTGCGGAGGGACACCATGATGCAGGGATTATTAGTCCACGCATTTGCGACGCACGACAGGAAGATGTGATCTGGTATGACGGCGGAACCGTGAACCGATGGGGAGACACAGTACATAGAAATATGGGGCGATTAGCATCTGGATTGGACAAACAAAATAAGGAAGCTGTCCATTCGATTGACTTTGCCACAGGATGCTGCATGTTAATCCGGTCAACCATTCTCCAGTCAATCGGACTGTTTGATGAAAATTTTTTCGCCTATGGGGAGGACGCAGACTTGTCCTTCCGATGCCGCGATGGGGGGTTCAATATTCTCCATGAGGAACGTGCGCTGGTATGGCATTATCAGTCCGAGGCGACAAAGAAAAACCGGGGTAAATGGTTTCGTGACTACTATACAACAAGGAACCGGTTTTATCTCATGAGGAAGCGGCTCCGGGGGGAGAAGTGGCTTACTTTTCTTTCTTATGCGCTCATCCGGCACATTCTGATTCCAATATTTTACCATGCGCTCACGGGCAGAGGGAAGAGATGCATGGCAGTCTTCAGGGGAATGAGGGATTTCGTACTGAACAAATCGGGCAAGGTTTATGCTTAGGTTGTCGATTCTTGCAGTTGATCAGAATGCAGGTCTCGCTGAAAACCGGGCTCTGTACAGGGAACTCGCCCGGTTCGATGACCTTGATGTAACCTTGGTAGCCCCTACCGCATGGAAGGATAGCTTTGGTTCGTATCAATTTGAGAAGGAAAAGTCGTCACTCCCTGTTGTTGCCAGCCCGACCATTTTCAAAGGACATCATCATCGTGTCCTTTTCCCTTTTCTCCCCCGATACGTTTGGCAATTTAAGCCCGACATCCTGTTTGTCAATGCGGAGCCAGAAAACTTCCTCGCTGCTGAAGGTGTCGTTCTCCGATCTATCATTGCCCGGAAAACCCAGCTAGTCCTCGTGTCCTGGAGAAACATTGACTACGGTGCTTGGGTCTATCCATACCGGCTTTCTTTCCTTTATTTCCTATCACAGAAGCTCGTCGTTCGAGCGAAAGCTGCGTGTGTTGCCCATTCGGAGAATGCACGGGAAATCATTCGGGGTATCGGCATACGCGAAATCGCAATGATACCGCCCGGCGAGGTTGTCGGCGATGAATCAGCCGGGAATATCGCTCGCTCGGGGACAGATTTTAGTATAGGGTACGTCGGGAGATTGTCGGAGCAGAAGGGAATTGCAGACCTGTTGCAGGCAGTGGCAACTCTCAACTTTTCGTGGCGTTTGGTTGTGGTCGGTGAGGGAGATGAAAGAGGTCGTTTGGAAGAGTTAGCGAGGACACTCGGAATCAGCAGCAGGGTCCACTGGAAAGGAGGGTTACGAAAGAGAGAAGTCAACGAGCTCTATGAAACAATGGATGTTCTTGTTTTGCCATCGAAGACCAGTCGGTATTGGAAAGAACAATTCGGGAGAGTCCTCATCGAGGCGATGGCCGAGGGTGTGGCCGTCATCGGTTCGAATTCTGGAGAAATTCCCAACGTGATAGGAGACGCGGGAATTGTTTTCCCTGAAGGGGACATTGCCGCGCTTGCGAACGGACTTCGCTTGTTACAACAGGATGAGAAGCTGAGAAAGGAATTTGCCATAAAAGGAATTCAGCGGGTGAAGTCTCGCTTCGCGGTTGTTTCCGTTGCGGCTCGGTATCGGGAGTTCTTTCAACACCTCGTGCTTGCGAAAGGACAAGAGGATTGAAACTCAGCTTGAATTTCAGTAACTTTTTTAGGTGCGATGCACCAACGTAAGGTGAAATGAATTTTCTTTTACGGGCGTTACGTAGCGCGGCGTCCGGCAGGCAGCCGGCTCCATTGCGTCAGGATGATATTCATTCGATCATCGTTTTCGAGCTGACGCGTTTGGGCGACGTGCTCGTCACGATTCCATCGCTGCACCACCTTCGTAGCGCTTTTCCTTCCTCAATTCTTCATCTGTTTGTTGATGACCGTTATGCCCCCTTGATACGATCGCTTGATGTGGATGTTGTCGTTCACGGAGTCCACAACGCAAAATCCGTTGCGGCGATGTTCCGGGTTCTTGAAGAAACACATCGGCTCAAGGCCGACCTTGCTCTGAGCATGAGTCCGTCAAAGCGCAACACGTTCGGAGTTCTTTCCAGCGGGGCACGGATAATGGGTGGTTACCTGGAGGGGGGCGGGACACTCGCGCCATTTCTCCAACGGTGGAAGATTGAAATATTCGGCGCGAAGATGCCTTCGAACTTCTACCAGAATGAGAACATTTATCTCCGGTCGTGGAAGGTCTGTGAAACATTAGGTTTGCCTGACAATTCATCGTTTGTTCAATCGTCGATGAGGCCTGTTCCCAAGAATTCAATGGAAGAAGACCTTCGCACAGGGAGGACATTCCCAAAGACATCGTTCGTCGTTCTTCATCCGTTCTCAGGATGGAAATATCGTTGCTGGCCGCTTGACAATTTTATTGAGCTCGCGCGTTCTATTCTTGTGCAGACCTCGCACGATGTCCTCTTTCTCTGTCACGAAAGCGACGAGAAACGATTAGTGCCTTCACGCGATTCATTCCCGCATAACAAGCGTGTGCACTTTGTTGCATCACAAGATCTGGTACACTCAGCGGTACTATTGAGTGGCGCGGACGCCTTTGTGGGAAATGATTCTGGCCCGCTTCACCTGGCGGCAGCACTGGGTGTAAAGCATGTGGGATTGTTTGGTCCAGCCGATCCGCGCGTCACCGCGCCACCCACAGCATATGGAATTCATTGCTACCAGAGGATCGAATGCTCGCCCTGCGACCAGCGTGGGTGTATCCGCCCGAATGACTCATGCATGCCTTTGATATCCGTGGACGATGTTGCCCGCCCACTCATAGAGATGCTTGAGAAAAACCCGGTTGTTGATGTCTAGCGTTCGGGTGCTTGATATCCCGGTGGAAAGGTGTACACGGAAGGATCTGCTCGCCCACATTCAACAGTCAGTTGAGACTAAGGGTGCTCATCTTATCACGTATGTGAACGCGCATGTTGCTAATTTGTCCAGAACGAATGCGTCTGTGCGCGATTGCCTTCTGGCATCAAACGTGCGGTATTGCGATGGTGAAGGAGTACGTCTGGCGGCTCGGATTTTGGGCAAGAGCATTCCTGAGCGAATCGCGCTCACGCATTGGATCTGGGATCTTGCGGAATGGTGTACGGAGAACAGGTACTCTATTTTTCTGCTTGGCGCATCGACGACAAGTGTGAGCAGGGCGGTGAGCAGGTTGAACGAGGAGTTTGCTCCGATAACAACTGCCGGTCATCATGGATACTTCGATGCGACGGAGAATGATCACATACTAGAAAAGATCAACGCAGCGAGTCCGGATCTTCTTTTTGTCGGACTTGGACTCCCACGACAGGCAGAGTGGATTATGGCGAATAGGAAAATGTTGAATGTTGGGGCGATTATTCCCTGTGGAATGATGATTGATTATCTCGCAGGAACCGCATCTGTTGCCCCCCGCTGGATGCAGCAAACGGGGACGGAATGGCTTTATCGACTTTCACAGGAACCGGGGCGACTGTGGTCACGTTATCTTATCGGAAATCTTCTTTTCTTTTGGAGAGTTCTTTTGCAACTGATCAAAGAGGGAAAGCAGCAATGAGTTTGCGGCTGTGGCGCGTTACAATGATCATGTTGATCGTTGGAAATTCCACGTCGTTGGGGAACGGACCACAGTCGTCGTTCCAATTTCTGCGCATGGACGATCAAGGATGGTCGATTGAGTACACGCCAGCCCCCGTGCCCTTCACCTTGGTCAGCATAAATGGAGAGCAGCATTATCTTTTTCAGAACGGGGATGACGCTGTTGGTCGCGGACACCCTCAGCTCCCGGTGGAACCGCTGACGCTGGGGATTCCGTTCGGATACGAAGTGCAGTCGCGTCTCACGGTGGTAGAGACCCAGAATCTGAATGAAGCAAATGTCGCTCCTGTTCCCCGATACGAGATATCAGATGATGGGAAAGCTGTTGCCCACTACGAAAAAGATCCCTCACTTTATTCGGACAATCGATTCCTTCCTCTCTCTCAGTCTGTTGACAACAATCCGATAACGTTTCGACACCAACGGCTGGCGACAATCCGCCTCTATCCGTACCGGTACAACGCTGCCGACAAAGTGTTGCAACGCATCATAAGAGCCAGGGTTGATGTTCGATTGATCAGGTCCCGTGGAGAATCCGTGTACCTTCCTATGCGTCCGGCCTCTTCAGCAGATCGGTTCTTCGAGCAAACTTATCGGTCGATGATTTACAATTACGAACAGGCGAAAGACTGGAGGGGTGTCGTCGAAGAGCCGTCGATGGACGGCCCAGACCCAGGAGGTTGGTTTGAGACGAATCGTGAGTACTACAAGATTCCGATTGCGGAGGATGGTTGGTACAAAATCACGAAAGAAGATCTTGCAGCTGCGGGCGCCAACTTATCTACAATGGATACGTCTTCCATTCGTGTTTATGCAAAAGGATTAGTTATTCCGGTTCGTGTTCTACCTGATAGTTCAGTGGAATTCTTCGCGAAGAGAAATTACGGTGACTCGACCTATCTAGATTTTTACACCGATACTAGCGCCTATTGGCTGACATGGGGAGGTGCTGGAGCACAAAGATATCTGCCGGTCAGCCCATTATCTGGAGGGTTGTCAGTTCGTTCGGTGTACACGACAATCCATGAGGAGCAGAATACTGACTATTATGACGGGTTAGGGGAAACGGAAATTACAGAACCGGAGGCAGTGGCAGGTGAGGGATGGGTCTGGCAGTATTTCTATCCCAACTCAACGTCAAATTTCGATTTTACTATTGATAGCATTGACTACAGCAACGATACTGCGAATTTTAAGATAAGATTCTTCGGGATAACCGGAAACTTCCCCGGAATTGATCACCACGCAAGATTTTGGTTGAACGATAGTCTGGTCGGCGAGGTGATGTTTGAAGCGAGGACACCAGGGGAGTTCGCAGGATCTCTCCCTTCCCAGTGGCTGAAGGTAGGTTTGAACACTCTTAGAATCACCTCGGTCCCCACGACAGTTGTGGTCAATGCATTTTATCTTGATTGGTTTGAGATTGAATACCCCCGAGTTCTTCGGGCAACGAACAATCAACTCTATTTTAGTGCCATCGGCAATCCATCCCCAAGCGAGTTTATCATTACCGGTTTTACGAACAGCAGCATAAGTGTCCACGACCTGACGCAGGGTCGTGTCATTGGCGGAATGGTAACAGGGGATTCGACCACGGGCTTCGCGATTCGCTTCTCAGACTCAGTGATTGTACCACGATCGTTTGCCGTTGTTGCAGGCGGAGGAGGAAGAATGACTCCCCCAATTCGGAAAAAGATGTTTACAAATATTCGAGTCAACCCACAAGGTGCTGACTATGTTATCATTTCTTACAGGGACTTTCTTCCTTCGGCGCAGCAGCTGGCAGCCCATCGATCGGCGGTGAATGGCCTCAGAACGACGGTCATCGATGTCGAGGACATTTACGATGAGTTTAACTATGGCGTTATGAATGCCACGAGCCTGAAGGCATTCCTTCAGTATGCTTTCAACTCCTGGCCAGGATCTTCGCCATCGTATCTCCTCTTATTGGGAGATGCTTCCTGGGATTATCATGGTTACATGAATTCTACAATAAAGAAGAATTTTGTACCGGCTTATGGGGTCCCTGCCGGGGATAATTGGTATGGTTGTTTCAATCCAGGACAGCCTTTTATTCCGTCCATGCTCATTGGGCGAATTCCTGCAGAAGACCCGATTCAAGCTCAACGCACCACTGCAAAGATCATACAATATGATTCATACAATTTGAGTGAGTGGAATAAGGGGTTCATGTTTGTGTCAGGGGGCAGTAATCCGGGCGAGCAGCTTCAATTCAACGCGATGTCAGACAACCTTATCAACCAATACGTTCTCCCTCCACCTATTGGCGGAACGCCCTCTCGCGTGTACAAGGCAGTCCAGGCCGTGATTGATGAAAATAACAAGGAGGCGATGCGCGCAAAAATTGCTGAAGGAATCGTCTACCTGAACTACCTTGGTCATTCCGGCGGCCGTATTTGGGCGGTTGATGTTGGAGATCCGAGCACTCTACAGAATACGAATGGAAGGCTCCCGTTTGTCTCATCAGTGAGTTGTAATGTTGGAGCGTTTGCAGAACCGTCAGGCAACGTATTGTCGGAGGACTTTGTCCGGGCAGATAACAGGGGAGCAGTTGCGATGTGGGCTTCATCTGCAGTGGGTTACGCAGGGATCGGGACAGATATGGTCAGTTTCTTTCTCTCCGGTGTTGCAAATGATTCTGTACGAAGTCTCGGTTCACTGACGACGACCGCACGATTCAGGATGTGGCAAATATCTCCTGGTTCATCAACGCGCATTGCGTCTGTGAAGTCAAATCCGCTGTTGGGCGACCCTTTTACGAATCTCGCAATACCGGTCAAGTCCGATCTTGCTGTTTCATCAAGTGAAATTCAGCTTTTTCCGTCAACTCCTACACCCAATGATTCCATTCTTGTGGTAAGATTGGATTTGCACAACTACGGGCTTGTACCAGCGGACAGCATCGAGATTTCGCTCAGCGATATGTACAATGGTCAATCCACACCGATTGTCCCAAATCTGAAGATTCCGCCGCTCCTTCATAAGGACTCAGTGTTGGTACCATGGGATGCCTCCTATAAAGTGGGCTTGCACACGCTGACAGCTTCGCTAGATCCACTCATGCATATCGATGAAGTAACCCGGGCGAACAACATTGCCTCTGCTGATAAGTATGTTTATGCGAATTCGCTTGCTATTGTGAAGCCGCTGGAAAGCATGGTGCTGCAACCCGGAGCACAAACCCTGGTAGTCACCAGTCCACTTGGTTTAGATTCACTCGGGTATCAATATTTCTTTGAGCTTGACACCGTTGATACGTTCAATTCGACATTCCTCGTTCAATCTGCGGGAGTCGCTCCTGACCAGGTGTCCGGCAACTGGACGACGCCGAGTCTTCCGGTCGGGAAGTTATATTTCTGGAGAGTGCGCACCTTCGATGGAACCATATACGGCAATTGGGTCATGTCGAATTTCTCGACATCGACCACTGCTCCCGCTTTGCCTGTAGCCCGTTGGCGTCAGTTCGATCAACGCCAATTCGCTAATGCTTCTTCGTTCCAAACACAGGCAACAGACTCGGGAATCACGATCGCTTCCACTCCTCCGGTGAATCTGTATGTCCGATCCGTTGGCTATAGAGGTAGTACGTCCCAAGATTATTACAGCATGATTATCTTGAACGCACTTGAGTTCTTCGGCCATTGGTGGACGCAAGGAAATAGCTTCATGGGTCTTCGCCTGGATGCATTCACAGGGGACTACGTGTACAAGGCGTTTAACATTCAAGTGCAGACGACGCAGGCTGACAGTATGAAAAAGTTCATCAATACAACACCTGTCGGCGACTACGTTGCCCTTGCGGTGATTCAGGACGGCTTCACAAACGTTACGGAAAGTTTATACGTAGCCATTGAATCTCTCGGGAGCACCATGATCCGCAATGTCCAGCCCGGACAATCGTGGGCACTGGTTGCACGGAAAGGAAGCCCTTCGGAGACGTTTGAACAGCTGACAAATGACAGTGCGGTTGTAAGCATTGTTGTCCCAAATTTTTACCGATCAGGTGAAGGGGGAATTGCTGCAAAAGGTTTAACAATCCCCGGTACATGGAATTCACTACAATGGCAAGTCGTAACGCCTTCTAATACAGATGCAAACCTCGCCATAGTTGGAGTAAGATCTGGAGGGGGGCAGGATACACTGAGAGTACTTTCGAGGGATAGTTCTTCTGTGGGTCTTCAGTTCCTGAACCCTCTCACTTCCGGTCCAACATATACTCGAATTCGTCCGGCGGCGCTTCTAAGCAGTTCTGATGCCACCGTTACGCCGATCCTCAGGGAATGGTCAGTAGAGATGAGTTTGCCACCAGACCTGGCCGTGAGTTCGCGCTCGATAGCGGCAACCCTCGAGGCAGAAATCCAACGAGGGACAACGTTTAGCCTTCCGGTGACCGTTTACAACCTGGGATTCCAGGGTGTCGATAGCGCTCGTATTATTGTCTCGATGTATGATAAGTTCAACAAGGCGAGATTCCTTGAATCCACAGAAGTGGATACGATCGCGGTCAATGACTCGAAATCAACCACCATCCCTATTATGACGACGGAGTTCCCGCGCAGGGTAACACTTCATGTGGAAGTCTCTCCTTCCAAGAAATATAAGGACCTGGTTCCTGATAATAACATTGCATTTTACTCATTTCTTGTGTCAGGAGCGCCTTTTGATGGGCTGGAGGTCTATGCGGATGGCGCTCGTCTTATGGACGGTGACTATGTTTCGTCGCATCCGACAGTACTGGCGCGTGTTCCACAAAGGCCTGAAGGCTCCTCGCTGCAAATGTTCGAGTTTTCCGTGGATAAGAAACTAGTCGCCGCCTTAAAATCCGATGCTCATGAGTTGTCCTATTCACTTACGCTATCGCCTGGTGACCATTTTCTTAATGCCGTATCAGTTTTTTCATCACCCTACGGCGATACAGACACATTGAAACAGTCTCTTCTTGTGAAGGTAACTGCAGAAACAAGAATCCTCGATCCGTTCACTTACCCAAATCCGTTTTCCTCAACGACCGATTTCACTTTTGTGTTAACAGGTAGCGAGCCTCCCGAGCAAATCTCGATAGAGGTCTTTACTGTCGCCGGGAGGAAGGTCAAAGACATAGTTGTTTATGGAATGGACACCCAAGTTGGCTTCAATCGGATCCGGTGGGATGGCCGTGACAATGATGGGGATCATATTGCTAACGGGACATACCTATATCGGATTTCCACAAGGTTAAGAGGAAAACAGGAGAGTGTGTTACAGAAGCTGGTGCGGTTGAGATAGCAATTTGATAGTCTTGAGAAGTAAGAAACCCGGATTAGGTGTTGTTCAGTGTTTCTTCTTTTCCGGCGAATTCTCACCTAGGAAGGGTCATTTTCTTCATGCTTGTCTTGTTGCCGGATTCCAGTCTATAAAAGTAGAGGCCACTAGGGAATCCCTGGCTAGTTAGAGCTGCTCTTGATGCGAACCGACCGGCTACTCAGTTGCATATTCTCCAAAAAGATGGTTCTCAGAGTCTTGTATTCTTTGTAGAGCGAAAGAGTGTATTTTCTAAGAATCTCCAACTCATCCTGCTCTCCAAGGTCATCAATCGTGAGTCCTTGCATGCCTTCTCGGTCCTCAACATCTTTAATACAGGACAAAACCAAGGCATGGAATAATGGGTCCATGGTGTTCAGGTACTTGAAGTAATCGCCCATGTCAGGTCGGCTCCTTGCTTGCGCGTATGTTTGTTTCGTAGATTCCGTATTAGCAGAGTACCAATACGGGAAAGAGAGGTTGAGTTGCCTGCCATCCAGAGGAGAGTAGCAAAAAATCAAACGTCAGCAACACGCGTCAACAAATGAGGTGCTTGCCTGCCCATCAAACTTATGACGCAAGATAGCTCATGAGAAATTTAAAGGAAAGCACCAACAAGGTCAACAAAAAGAACTGGATTTCAGAAAAAGACGTGATAAACTTGCATTAAGATATGGTTCTCTGGCTATATGTAGCCGTCGCATGGGACATTGGATGCCCGGTTTGTCCGAACCTCACGTTTTTCCTATGAGAGATAAAGAGGTGTACGCATATTGGTGGGAGGGAACTGTGGGGGATCAGATCATCACAGATGATCCGGTTTCAATTCTGTCCAATCGTTGGGTAGCTACTGTCCCAACCGATGAGTGTAAATGATATTGCTTGGCTGACTGACATTTTTGCCGGGCATAACATCTTTCTCTTCTTCTTCAAGGCGCTTAAGGATCTTCCAAATTGTCCTTTCGGAGATCGTGATGTTGTGTTTCTCCTGAAGGTAGGCGCGAAGTCTTCTCTGCCCAAATCCAGTTTGTTCCTTGAGTCGCTTCAAAAGGAGTACGCTTGATTCAGGCGTTGCCCGGGGAAATGTATGGGGGCGGCGGGATTGATCCAAGAGACTCTTGGAGTCGCCCCCGGACGTCTTGTATCGCTTCAGCCATTTATAAAATGTCTTTCGGCTTATTTCAAACTTTCTGCACACCTCCTGCGCACTTCCAGTCTCCTTATAGCAGATCATCCATGCAAGCCGGGGCGTCAACGACTCGTGGTGATGCGACTGATCACCGCTTTCGTGATCGGAATTTGACATTGCAGCATTATGGTCCATATGCTGTGCTCCCCCTTGGTTATTAGTTGAATCCATCATGTTATTTTATCACAATCATCTTTCTTGCTTGAATGTTTGTGCCGACAACGAGACGATAGAGAACGTCCCTGATGCTGGCGCGCTTGCATTAACGGTCTCCTGGTGATTTTCTTCCGATTGCACACCAAAACCCTAACCGAACTAAGCCTCATTTTCCCTTTTCCCCCTCACAAATTCTCCAACACCGACCATAGATGTTTCAGACTACATGCCAGAACAAATGTTGCAATAAGGACGTGGATGGTTGAATGAATTGGAGACAAATCCGCTATGAATGAAGAATTTGAGCAAAGACAATTGCGAGATCAGGATGACGATTGACCTGTTTCTGTTCTTTCTACAGTAAGGTTCTACATTTTACCTATGGTCGTACTGCATATGTCCACCTGAATTCGGCAGGTTTTCGTGGTGCGTGGTGATCCTTGATACTAGGGTACAAAAGAGTTACGATCCCCTTTCGCAATAAACACCCTATGGTCGCGGGCTGCCGATTTAATAAATTCCACGTGGATTTGACACTATGTCGTTTTTTCGCTACGCTGTAATGTATTACTATGTTAGTTAGTTCTTTCTCCTTTTGGACCTCGTCTTCGAAACGGTTGTCAATTTTTGTCGTGCTTGTACAAGACGTTTTTTGGGGGCTGCCGATACAATATTTCGGCAGGCAAATCTCGATTACACCTCCACCCCGCAATCAAATCAGAACTGCTACTCAAACTTTATCATACAATCTCAGAAGCACTGTAAAGGCCTTTGCGGATCAACAATTCATCCCGTAAACGACTTCTTAAGAACAAATAATAATCATCGGAAGGGTTAAAGCATGCGTTATACATCCATGGGGTTTCTTTCCCTGTTCACAGGAATTCTACTCATTACCACTGTTCCGAACTCAAGTCGCGCCCAATCCGAAGAGATGTCAACTGAAACTCTTGTCCGCAGGGCGGATGTCATCGTCGTCGGTAAGGTCACCGCAGTCCAATCGGAATGGAATTCCGATCGCAGTCGAATACACACCACCGTGACAGTGGCAATCGATCAGAGAATAAAGGGAGAGGAGGGTCAATCATCGCTATCCATTTCTACTCCGGGGGGTGAAATCGACGGCGTTGGAGAATGGTACAGCCATACACCGAAGTTCAAGGTTAATGAAGAGATCGTTGTTTTTGCTGAGAAGGATCAGAATGGGAGATTGAGAGTTGCGGGAGGAGATCAGGGGAAGATAACGGTCAAGGAGGATGGCTCTTCAGGTACCAAAACTGTGGCAAATTTTGAACCCCTCCTAACCTATACGTCGCGCCTCAAGAGCGTTCTACAGGCACAGGTACATTAGGAATAGTTCTCCTATTGGAACGCGAGAAATCAACTCCGCAAGGTTGTTGACAAATCTCTAACGACGATACTAATCTCATCATCACATATACTGGATTCATTCATGAGCAAGCATCACCGATTGTTGGTTAACTCGTCCCGGAACGCCTGGGCAAAATCTGTTTTCCTTTCCTTACTGTTTGCAGTAGGCATAAGTAATGGGCTCGCCCAAATGAGAACGGTATTCGTGCCGTATGAGGCCGCGGGATACAAAGTGTTGATGGTCAAGAGCAATTCTGTCCCGGCTGGTTTTCAAAATCCGTCGTTCAACGACGCTTCATGGGCAGCGGCTCAAGGTGCCGTGGGAAAGATTAACCC
>QKGJ01000405.1 GCA_003251275.1 Ignavibacteria bacterium | reverse complement strand
GGTTTGATGTAGGGGCGGTCAACACGAATCAGAATCGCATCCACCTTGCTGCGGACGAAGAGATTCTTTCGATCCAGTTTTCTTTTTTGCCAGTGTTGTTTAAACGCGGTGCGTACGTGACGATCACTTGTATCCACCCACCGTTGGTTCCCCGTTTCGGCATCCTGGAACTTCACCAAGCCTGCCGCAGGCAGTTCTGTTTCCAGCGGATCCTCGATCTCCACCGCGATCAAATCATGTTTTCGACTCACGATCCGGAGAATTTTGTCGTATCCCCCGTCGATAAAATCGGAAATGAGGAATGCAATCGTCCGCTTCTTGTTGACATGATTGAAGTATTCCAGGGCTTCACGAATATTCGTCCCTTTCCCTGTCGGCTCGAATGAAATCAGCTCGCGAATGATGCGAAGAATATGGGCGCGGCCTTTCTTCGGGGGGACGAACTTTTCAATTCGGTCGGTGAACAAAATCAACCCAACCTTGTCATTATTCTTAATGGCGGAAAATGCAAGCACTGCACAAATCTCCGTACTGACCTCGTTCTTCATTTGCTGGGCGGTTCCGAAGTTGCCGGACCGGCTCAAGTCTACCAACAACATCACCGTCAGCTCACGTTCTTCCTCGAAGATCTTGATGAAGGGATGATTAAACCGCGCGGAGACATTCCAATCGATCGTCCGGATATCGTCGCCGAACTGATACTCCCGCACTTCGGAGAATTCCATTCCACGGCCCTTGAACACGCTGTGGTATTCGCCGGAGAACACCTGGTTCACCATCCCGCGTGTTTTTATCTCGACCTGCCGGACCTTCTTCAGAAGTTCTCGTGTTTCCATCTCAGGTCTACGGCACCTCGATTTTATTCAGCACTTCCTGGACGATTTGTTCTGAGGTGACCTCTTCCGCCTCAGCCTCGTACGTGACAGCAACTCGGTGTCGCAACACATCGAGAGAGATAGCGCGAACATCTTCGGGAATGACGTAGCCGCGACGCTTGATGAACGCGTACGCCTTGGCGCCGAGGGCAAGATTGATGGTGGCCCTGGGGGATGCGCCATAACTGATCAGTTGGGCGAGGTTGTTGAGTTTGTATTCTTTGGGTGATCTGGTGGCAAAGACGATGTCCAGGATGTATTTCTCGATTTTTTCATCCATGTAGATTTCATGAACGACCTGGCGCGCTCGAATCAGGTCTCCCGGAGAAATCACTGCGTTCGCCGTCGCTGCGTTTTGCGCAACGTTCGCCCGCATGATTGTTCGCTCCTCCTCTTTGCTGGGATACCCGATCTTCACCTTTAGCATAAAGCGGTCCACCTGCGCTTCCGGCAATGGATAGGTCCCTTCCTGCTCGATGGGGTTTTGCGTGGCAAGGACGAGAAACGGATCCGGGAGCGGGAAGGTCTGCTCTCCAATCGTTACCTGTCGTTCCTGCATCGATTCAAGGAGCGCGCTTTGCACTTTCGCAGGAGAACGATTGATTTCATCCGCCAGAATAAAGTTGGCAAAGATCGGACCTTTCTTCGTTTGGAACGATCCGTCTTTCTGGTTGTAAATCATTGTCCCAATCAGGTCGGCAGGCAAAAGATCGGGAGTGAACTGAATCCGCTGGAACTTTGCTTTGATCGCTGACGCAAGAGTTTTGACACTCAGAGTTTTCGCCAAACCCGGAACACCTTCCAGCAAGATATGTCCATTAGCAAGCAAACCCACCAGGAGTCTCTCCACCATATACTTTTGACCGACGATGACCTTGCCCATTTCAAGGAGCAAGACGTCAACGAAAGCACTTTCTTTCTTAATCTTCTCGTTGATCGCCTTGATATCGAGCGCCATGCAACCTCCGGAGTTTCGTAAGTTGTTAATATATCACAGGATAGAACGGCATCAAATATAAAAATAGTTCAGGGGAAAATCAATGAGTTCTACGGAGGAGAAAGTGAAGATGTTCAGTTGGAATCGTACGTTCTAGGCACAGAATGGTTCTGCACCTCAGGATCGGGCATCGGCAAGAATAGGAGGAGGCGTCGCCTGAACGACTTTTCGTTCAAGCGCAAAGTTCACGATTCTTTTTAGTGTCTGAGAAAAGGTTAGTCCTGCCTGCTCTGCCGACTCCATATACGACACCCCCTCGGTAAGATCGGGATTCGGATTGACTTCAAGAACGTAAACTTGATTGCGCGCACCGAGTCGAAGATCGAGGCGTGCATAATCCCTGCAACCCAATTCACGGTATGCGGCCAAAGAAACTTGCTCAACTTTTTTGAACTGAGCTTTTGTCAGTTTCGCTGGGCAGATGGAATGAACACGATGGAACGCCTCGTCAAGGGGATTCCATTTTGCATCGTAGGTGATAATTGATGGATAATTCTCCGGAAGCTCGGAAAAATCAAACTCAATTATCGGAAGAACTTGAGGTGGGTCATTCCCCAGAATGGAGACATGCAACTCGCGCCCCTCGATGAACTCCTCCACAAGAATCGGCGGAGCAAACTCTGCGAACACCTTTTCGAGTCGCTTTGTCAGCTCCTGATAGTCATACACCACCGACTCCTTGTCAACACCGGAACTGGCATCCTCGCGGGCTGGTTTCACGATCAGCGGATAGCGGAGCCCATGTCGTTTGGGTATTTTTGCTTCTCTGAGGAGATGGTATTTTGGCGTGGGGATACCGTGGGCGAGCAAGACGTGTTTCGCAAGACCCTTGCGCTGGCAAAGCCCCAACACAAAATTCGGAGAGCCGGTATAGGGTACCTTGTACAGATCATACATGCCGGCAACGGCTGCTTCCAACCAAGAGGAGTCGTGAAAGAACTCCACGAGGTTGAAAATCACATCCGGGGGACGATTGCGAAGCAGATTTGTCAGCTTCTTGAGATTCTCGGCAACATTGACGGTCTTGACACGGAAGCCCTCCTTCCGAAGTGCCTTCCCGATGGCTTTGTACTCCTCGTCCACAGTTGAGACCTGAAGGCTATACTCCGGCTCAAAATCGAGAGTCGTGGGATCTACGTCCTTCATCTTTTCATATTCATCCTCACCCACTTGATTGTAGAGAACCACAACGGTTGGTTTGTCCGATTTATCGGGCATGAATCCTCCTTGCTCACTAATATTGTCAAGAATCCTTACATAGGCAAGTAATCTGGTTGCACTTTCGGCAAAGATTGGGTAGTTTTCTTCGATTTTCCACCCAAGGAGGACAATCCCTTTTCATGAGTATCAAGCCACAGCCGAACTTATGGCAATGCGGTCCGTACGCATTGAAGCATGCCATGGTGACACTCGGTATCTTCGCGGATGAAAACGACATTACCAAGCTTGCACGGACTCGTTCCGACCATGGAACAGACGAGACCCAGCTTGCGCGCGCAGCACGGGCATACGACTGCGATATGCTCATGATCCGCCGGCATGACCCGGAGGAAGCGCGGCGGCAAATGGTTGCGTATTTGAAAAAAGGGATCCCGTCGCTGGTGTGTGTCCATGAATGGAGTCACTGGGTTACAGTCGTCAAGGCCGAGAAGGGTAAGTTTATTATTCTCGATAGCCGGGACAAGGCGGTGCTGCAAATCGTTACCTGGAGCCAACTCAAGAACATGTGGGTCTTCTACGAAGAAGATGAATACGACGAAGAACACTGGGAAACGATTTACGATTTCCATCCGATTGTTCCCCGCTTTCGTTTGCAGACCAAGGCAAAGTTTTCGACTGCAAGGGCGAAATTCCTTCGCAGGCCCGAAAACCGTGAACTGTCTCGTTTCTGGGATCACTACGTCGAGGACCTGCTGACCCTCTGCAAGCGACGAACCTCCCTGAGCAGGAAAGTATTTTCGCTTGGTGAATTTCTACGTCGTCACGAGGGGATGATTCTGGATCAGGTAGATTTCTGGCATGGCGCAATCGAGAGACGCGCCGCCAACAAGATTCTCGATAACATGCACTTTGTTGCCGATACCTATGGACTGGTGATTCACGAAGAAGATGAGAAGCGTGTTATTGCGGGCATTACTGCAATCCTTGCGTTGTGGGCCGCCGGAGAGTACGGTGCGGCAGGGGTGTATAAGTAGACCTTCGCTGTTCGCCGCTCCATCACACCCCCCCCCATCATCATGAAACCCAAACTTGACTATGCCGTCCGGGCGCGGAAATCGCGCCATCGTATCCGCGGCCGACCTATCTCTCCATTCAAGTAAATTTCTGGATCGTCGCCTATCTTCTCCTTTCGGCCATTCTTCATTTCAG
>QKGJ01000335.1 GCA_003251275.1 Ignavibacteria bacterium | reverse complement strand
AATCATGGACCCAGACGACATCGTTCGGTTGAAGCACCTCTGAGACGGCCCCGGCAAAAAGAAGATTCACTTTCTTGTATTGCCGCCAGAAATCCTCCCGGTAAATCGTGTACGAAGGAAAGTAATGGAACAGCGGCCAGATCGTTTCGTTGCAGAATCCATGATAGAAGAGATCCATCTCTTCTTCCGAAAGATGAATTGGAACGGACTGAAATCGCGCCCGGCTCTCTTCTTCGAGGGCGCGGTGCATCGATTCCGGAATAGTGGTCCCGGGCCAGCCAATCCATACGTAGTCATCCACTGCTGCTGAAGAGCCGATCGAATGAAGAAATGTCGAGAGGCCGACAGCCAATCCCCCGGCGCTTTCCCGAAACCGCAGCTTCTTTCCTTCTGCCCAGGCCGTGAACGGGAGACGATTGGAGACAATGACTAGCCTTCTTTTTATTGCGTTACTCATGACAGATGAACAACGTCCTCTCCATGAAACAGTGAAACGAACAAGAGCAAATAATCCTTGATATGTCTGGTGATCAAATAGTTGTTCTTGATGTGTTCCCGGCCGTTGATTCCCAGTTTCTTGGCATACTCCGGGTCATTGATCAGCTGCTTGATCCAGTGTGCGGTCCCTTCAACCGAATGTGTCAGAATGCCTGAGTGCTTGTGGTTGATTTGCAGAGGAATTCCTCCAACAGCTCCTGCAATCACGGGCTTCGCTTTCCACAACGCCTCTGCAACCGTCAGCCCAAAGCCTTCCCGCAGCGATTTCTGCAGCACGATGGTTGATCCGCGCTGAAGAGCATTGATCTCAAGGTCACTCGACGGAGGCAGAAAGAGCACAAAGATATCCTTGTCCTTGTCCGCCTCTTCCTTTACCTGTTCCATGATAATCGGTCCTTCCGGATCATCGGTAGCCCCTCCCCCGGCGAGAACAAGCTGCATGTCCACATATTTCTTCGCCATCTTGTACGCTTTGATAACGCCCAACGGATCTTTCAGATAGTCGAACCGTGAAATCTGAGTTACCACCGGCCGCGACATGTCTATCCCGAATTGAGTGAAAACCTTCCTGACTTCCGCTTCGGGCAATGGACGATTCTTGTCGGCAAGCGGATCAATCGACGGGGAAATCAGAATCTGCCGTATCGGAAGTTTTGCCGCAAAGGCCGGTGCAGAAAAGATTGCCGCATCATATTTCCTGATAAACTTGTCAAGGAACTTCCAGACTTTCTTGTCGGGCCCGGAGGAATCGATGTGACAACGCCACACCCAGTTACGTCCAAGCGCCTCCCGCTTTTCCACCAAACCGATGGGCTGGGGATCATGGACAAAAACGATATCGCCAAAATTCATCTCCTCTGCGTTTTCCCTGTTGACCTGCAAAAACCATTCGTACTCTTCATCCGTAACATCGACAGGCACGCCGTGAAGTGCATTGTGAAACTTCTTCGTTACGGCGAAGAATTTTTCGTTCCCTTTGATAACGTCCCACCTCGCATCGACGCCAATCTGTTTAAGGAGCGGTATCATTCGGGTGAGAATTTCCGCCACCCCGCCGCCGACCGACGTGGAGTTGATGTTCTGTATGACCTTCCCTTGCAGCCGATGGGCAAGGTTTGTGAGTTCATCGATTGTCGCTGATCCCACGATCGGGGCGTAATCTTCGAGTCTAATCATAGCGTCGGACAGCTACGGTGATGCGTTTTCGTAGTCCTTCAAGAGTGTGGGCGTATGGATCCAGTTTTTTCACTTCGTCGGCAAGTTCGGTCTTGCCAAGACCTCGAAACCAGGCCGAAAAATCGTTCTCACCCCGCCCAAGCCTGAGCTTTGCGTCAAACATGTGATGATAGAGTGAGTTGATGGTGACGTGTTCAAGAACCGAAAGAAATTCTCTGAGGTCGTTTACAACATGTTCCGTTGGAAAGACGAATGTCTGGCATCCGAGAAAATAGAACTCCTCGCCCGGTGGCGCCTCTAGCTTGTTTCCATTGGACCCCAGATGGTTTCCAACGACTTCGATGAACCGTTCCCGCAATTCCTTGATTGTCTCATGTTGAACGACATCTATGCTCGCAAGCTGTTCTCCGAGGACGTCGTCGTTGAGCGAATTGAATGCCCATTGAGCAAAGTCGTTCGGAAGCTGGGGGGTAATATAATGGTGAAGATGGAGGAACCGGTGAGTGTGGTAGTAAATCGACGAATCCGGCACGACTTTCATTTCTTCCAGGAGCTGACGGGCGTTCTTGGCTTTCTTTCCCAGAAGAATCGTAAGATCGAGTTTTGAATAGAAACGGAATTCACTCATGATATACCCTGCTTCTAATGTTTCGCCCTGGCGGGAGCCGATTCGACTTCTGAGTTTTGAACATACAGTGTTCGTGTCGGAAACGCGAATTCGATCCCTTCCTCTTCGAAACGCTTCACAATCCCAAGATTGATTCGTTGCTGAGTGTCCATATACTGGTTATAATCCGGATTCTTGACGTAGTACACGATCTCGTAGACAAGAGCAGAATCGCCGAACTCCTTGAAGTGTGCTCTGTCAAACCGGGCGTCCGGCTCGGCCTCGATGATGCTGCGGAGGATACCGCTGACCCCTTCGATTTTTGACGATGGCGTCTGATACACGATGCCGATGCTGAATACCACACGCCTCTCATACATTCTCTTGTAGTTACGAATCCTGCTCTTGAGAAGATCCGTGTTCGAGAAGATCAATTGCTCCCCCGACAGACTTCTCAACCGCGTTGTTTTTAGTCCTACGTGTTCCACGGTCCCAAGAAAATTATCGACAATAATGAAATCGCCTATGACAAACGGCTTGTCGAGGACAATTGAGAGTGACGCAAAAAGGTCTGCCAGAACATTCTGCACCGCCAGGGCTACTGCAATTCCGCCGATTCCGACGCCTGTTGCAAGTCCTGTGATATTGATTCCCACGTTGTCCAGCGCAACGAGCATCACCGCCGACCAGAGGATGAGACGTCCGAGGAATCCCAAGGCTGCCAGCGTCGTTGCACTTGCGGCATCCTCGGCCATTTTCCGCTTTACGGATCTATTCAGCCAGAAAACGATTATTTCGTTTCCCCAGAACCCAACTTGAAGCAGAAGTGCTAGAATGAAGATCGTCCAAATAATGCCTTCTGCTTGTTCGGACACAACAAGAAATTTGCTCCCTACAAACAGAGCCACAGCCAGGATGACGATGGTTCGCGTCTTGCCCAGGCCATCGACAATCAAATCGTCAATTTGCGTGACTGTGGACTTTGCGAGGGCGCTGAGTCGCTTCGCAACCATTGCTTTCAGGATTCTCAGCACCACCAGGACCGCTATGGCGCTCGCAAGCGCTATTGCCCATTGTTCAACGGTGTTTCCAAGGAATGATCGGGTGAGGAAGTCCATAATTATCAGTCGTATCGTAAAAAGTGCCAGCATTCAGCTGGCGTGATTTTCTTGCGCTTCGCGGAGAAACAAATGGAGCGGGTGGCTGAGGTGGAAAAGCGCCTACAAGGAGGTTCTTTGTTGCGGTAGGCGCAAGGCAGCAATTCTTTGCTGTCCCTTCAGTTTTTATCGAAAGACGAAAAAAATGAGGATCCAGATCGCCTTTTGTCGCCGCGAACCTGTTTCACAGAGTAAGAATTTCCGCCAAGAGATGCAAGCGAGGTGGGTGTTTTGCGGAATTTGAAGGAGAATGAGCTACTACGTGTGTATTCGTTTGATAATGGCAAGCATTTGTTTCACCGCACGTTCAATTCCTACGAACATCGCCCTGGTGATGATAGCATGACCAATGCTCACCTCGTCGATTTCATCAAGTGATGCAATGGCGCTCGCGTTGATGTAGTCAAGTCCATGTCCTGCGTTGACACCAAGCCCAAGTGATTTCGCGAGCACGGCGGCCTGCTTGATCTCGAAAAGGCGGTCATGAATTTCGTTTTCGGATCGGGCATTCGCATAGTTGCCGGTGTGAATTTCAACGATGTCCGCTTCAATTTGTTTTGCGGTTTCGATGTTCAAAGGAGTGGGATCGAGAAAGAGGCTCACCTGGATTTGCTTCCCATGAAATGATGCTATGACATCTTTGAGCCTTGCTTTTTGGCTTACGACATCCAGCCCTCCTTCCGTCGTCAACTCTTCCCGGCGCTCGGGAACGAGCGTAACGAGATCCGGCTTCGTGTCAAGCGCAATACGAATTATTTCATCGGTTGCCCCCATCTCAAGGTCCAGCTTCGTTTTCACCGTCTCG
>QKGJ01000360.1 GCA_003251275.1 Ignavibacteria bacterium | reverse complement strand
CAACAGCCTACGCAGGAAAACGGATTCAGGAGGAAGACAGAGTCCCTACTTCGGACCTTCCGCATCCAAAGGGAGCGAGTTCTTACCCCGCTACAGATGGAGCGAGAATCTTTCGACATGGTATTATGCAGCTTTGTTTCGGGAGCATTTCCACGTTCGGATCGGACGCGAGTGCACCTGTTCCATGGAGTTTCTTTCCGTAATATGGCTGTTCGCCGGGATGTTCTCATCTATGACTATCTCTTCAATGTTGGTCCGTATCAGATGAAGGGGTTTCAAAAGAGTCAACTTCTCCGCAAAGGAGATCCAAGGATGGTGCCGATCGGATTTCCCAAGCTGGACAAAATGGTAAACGGATCGCTTAATCGGAATGCGATCATAAGGCGACTCGGGCTGACTGGAAAGCGCCCAATTATTCTATACGCCCCAACTGGACAGAAAAACAACTCCTTAGAAATAATGGGTGAAGAGGTTATACAGCGGCTGAGGAAGACAGGTCGTTATGATCTATTGATAAAAACTCATGACCATCCCCGCGATAGGTTGACTGACTGGCCGAAGCTCCTCCGACGGTTCGAAGATGCCCACACGAAGATTATATCGGATTTTGATGTCGTTCCATATCTTTTTGTTTCCGACCTTCTCCTCACGGATGCCTCGTCAGTGTCAAATGAGTATGCACTCCTTGACCGTCCGATGGTGTTCATCGACGTTCCTCAGATGCTGGAATCAATGAGGGAAAAAGGACTTCTTGTAGACCTTGACACTTGGGGGCGCAAAGGGGGAGTAACCGTTCGATGGCCCGATGAGGTCGTTGACGCCGTTGCGTGGTCACTAAAGCATCCAGCGGCGAAGAGAGAAATCCGCCAGGCGATGGCAAAGGACATGTTCTTTAATCCAGGGAGCGCGACCGAGAAGGCTGTGGCGTGGATTCGCAATTGGTTTTTGGAAAATTAGCAACATGCGCACTCAAAAAAGTGAGGCCCAGCGAATCAGGGTCCAGAAACGTAGATGGTATATTCTTCGTAGCTGGGCGGACATGCGTCGTTTGTTTTCTCTCCTGTGGCCGCACGCATCACCACACAAACACCTGCTGTTTGTTGGAGGTCTTCTTAGTGCTTTTCTGATTGCATTGAGACTTGCGCAGCCATGGCCGCTAAAGATGGTGATCGACTCACTTTCTAAATCCAAGCCCCTGATCCCCTGGCTTCACCTTGATTGGATGACTGCCATCATAGTCATGAGCCTCCTTTATCTCGTTGTCTCCATCCTGGCTGCACTCGCCGAGTATTGGCAACTTATCCTTCTTTCAGGTATCGGAAACAAGATTCTCTTCAGCTTTCGTACTCAACTGTTTCGCCATACTCTTGCCCAGTCGATTTCTTTTCACGACAAACGGGATATTGGAGAACTTGTCACGAGAATCGTCTCAGACACAGCACGCCTCCGCAGAGGTATTAATGGCATTCTTGTACGTTCATTCCAGGTCTTCTTCACTTTCTTGGCTTCAATCGGGGTCGTTCTCTGGCTCGATTGGCGAATCGCAATAATTCTGGGCGTATGCGGAAGTCTTGCACTTTTCGCCATGGGGAAGACTGGCAGGAGAATTCTCAGAGCAGCAAGAAGGAACCGCAGAAGGGAGGGCCAGTTGGCGGCAATTGTCGCTGAGGACGCACATGGAATCCGTGAGCTTCAGACATTTCGCCCTCAGCAGCTCGCTGATGAACGGTTTGAACGACGAAACGTGAAAAGCCTGAAAGAAGAACAGAAAGTGCGGCGCCTTGGGGCGGGTCTTATGTTCCGGATGGAGATTCTCTTGACCTTCATTGTTTGTCTCGCTCTCGCGTTTGGTGCGATTGGAGTCAACGCCGGGTCTTTTTCTCTCGGGAGCCTGGTTCTTGTCGTTCACTATATTGTGGGACTCTATGGTCCTTTCAGGCGATTTGCCGCCCAGGCTGCTCAATCAGGAAGAACAATGGCATGTGCAGACCGACTGGTGAAAGTCATGGAGACCGTTCCCGCAGTTCAGAACGCGCCAAACGCGCGGCAAGCAGTTGCTGTAGAAGGTACGATCTCTTTTGAGAATGTTTCCTACAAGAGCTCGAAGATCATACGGTCGGGGCGCAAGTGGTTGCTCGATGACGTTTCTTTCCAGATCAAACCCGGTGAGCGTGTTGCAGTGATTGGAAGCAATGGCGCTGGTAAATCCTCGCTGCTTCGTCTCTTACTCCGCCTGGATGAGACGCAAACAGGTCGCATCGCTATCGATGGTTCAGACATCAGAGAATACACCATCGAATCGATACGAGGGCATTTCAGCGTCGTGTTTCAGCATGGAATTTTCTTTACACTGACCGTTGCTGAAAACATGACATTGGGAAACCCTAATGCGACGCCAGATCAGGTGAAAGAAACTGCGCGCCGCTGTGGCATCAATGAATGGATTGAGAGCCTGAAAAAGGGCTATGATACACCGGTCCGTCGTCAGGGAAATCTCTTTTCCGGCGGGGAGAAGCAGAAGATTGCAATCGCACGCGCAATGCTGCGCAACGGACAAATTTGGCTGCTCGATGAGCCGACCCAGAGTCTGGATTCGGCTTCTTCTGAAGGTCTCACCAAGCTTCTCCTTGAGGCAACCCATGGGCGGACAACCCTATGGATAACACATGACCATGCGATAATCGATTATTGTGATCGTGTCTTAGTGATGCATGAGGGGAAGGTTGCTTTTTTTGGAACGACTGATGATTTTGGAAGGTGGTCTAAGCGTGGACTCCAGGATCATGAAAAAAGTGGGGATATACACAATCCTTTACCGTCAATAGGAGCTGCGTGATGCAAGCTGTTATCCTTGCGGCAGGAGTGGGTAGTAGACTGAATGGGGCCTCGGACGGAATGCCGAAATGCTTGCTTCCAATCGGAGATCGTCCCCTGATCGAACATCAACTTGAAGCACTTGCGGATGCCGGCATTGCACCAGTCTTGATTCTTGTGGGACACAAACAAGAAGAAATCAGGCAGGTGGTCGGCAACCAGGCTGAGTACATTGAGAATCCGCGTTATCAAGAAACGAATAGTCTCTATTCGTTGTGGCTTGCAAGGAAATGGGTCAAGGGCGAATTTCTCCTTCTCAATGGCGACCTGTTGTTTCATCCCATGATCCTTGACCGACTTCTTTCAAAAGGTGGAACCTCTCTTGCTTTTGACGCAAGTTCAGCCTCCGGACAAGAAAAAACAAAGGTCTTTGTGCGTGATGGAAGAGTCTGGGATCTCGGAAAAGATGTCGCTCCCGAACTCGCCAGGGGTGAGAGTCTTGGAATGATCTGTTTTGACGCTGCGGCGAGTGAGGATCTTTTTAGTAGGGTCGAGGCAATGGTTGCAAATGGCGGCGAAAAAAGCTGGGTCATGGAGGCTGTTCGATCTATGTGTGCTACGGTAGATATTCGAGCGGTCAATGTTGCTGGAAAGCCCTGGGCAGAGTTGGATTTTCCGTACGATCTTGACCGCGCCCGCAGGCAGGTCTGGCCCGCCATCAAGAGAGATCGATGGAAACGCACTCTTAACTGGCGGGTGATGAGGTGGGTCGCTGCGAGCTTTGCGGCTCTCGCACTTTTTTACTCAGGTTTTTTCGTGAGTGCCAATTTGCACCCTCCTGTTGAGTTTGCAACAATAGCACCGCTCCGATCAACAGAAGTCCTCCTCCCGTTTCCCAACGGAACGCAGAAGTGGTGGCTTGCCACGCGTGAGCAACCTCTTCGTGCCAATCTTCGTGGGCCTTCATCTATAATGGTAGACTTCCGGCTCCTCATTAGGCGAGGAGCAAAGGTCCCCGGACGATATGTCGTTCAGATTGCGATAGATGGAGAGCCGGTGGGCTGGGAGGTATTCAAGGCAACAGAGGATCCAAAAACGACGCTTCCAGATTTCATCGTAGGAGACAGGGACAGATTTGAGTTCAAGTGCCCCAAGGGCACTCATGTAATCGAGGTTGCCCTCATTGCGGGAACAAGCGATAGTATGTTGGTCCGCGTGCGCAATCAGGAGCCAGCTTCACCCGAAGACGAAGAAAGTGAATAAACAAGAATGCGAGGAAATGTCGCTATGGTTCGGCTGATTGCAAAGACAAAGTATCGTGCGGTTATTGTCCTCCATCTGGCTTTGATCGTTGTATTGCCAGTAGTTACTCTAGAGGCCCAGACCAAGCAAGTCGAGTGGGAAGTTCAATGGAAAGCGAAGGTTGATGTAGAACGGGA
>QKGJ01000348.1 GCA_003251275.1 Ignavibacteria bacterium | reverse complement strand
TGTCATGAGCTGCCCATCCACATGATGGGCAGTTTCGTTTTGTCCTGCTGCCCCTCTATTCCAAATCGCAACTCTGTAAATGTTGCCCCTGATGCGACTTTCGCCAATCATCGAAATTGAATCGCATTGTAATGCAACTTGCACGATGCAAGGACATCCAAGTTGCGTAGGCGCCTGAAAGAATCGATTCGCAGATGGCACCCCTTTTGATGTCTAATGGAATGAGACTCATTCTCTTCCTATCAAAAGGAGGTTACCATGCGGTCGCTAGCATTCTCTCCAACTCCCCGAACTGAAAACACTGCCTACGGTCGAACCGAACTTCGTCGGCTGTACGAATTTCACTGGCTGGTCGGATTTTTCATCGCTGTCGGGCTTCATGTTGCTCTCTTGAGGATCTTCCCAACCGAGTACAAAACGGAAGTAGTTCCCCCCACCAACTGTCCGACGTTCGTCGACCTTAGACCTTATGAAGCGCCTCCGATGATCAACGTTGGCAACGGGTCGAAAATTCAATCAACGATAAAGGTTGGTATTCCCGTGCCCTCTCCTGTGCAGGTGGATGATTTTCAGGAAAAGGATGAGATTCCATTGGGTCCTTTTGGATCTGCTGGTGAAGAGGGAAGTGGAGAAGGCGATGCAGGTGGAGGGAATGGTGGAACGATCCCCGTCGAAAACTCAGATATCGTCATTCCTGTCCCACTTTATCTCGTAGAGAAAGAGCCTCAAGTGGTGCGAATCGAAAAGCCTGAATTTCCGCCCTTGGCTGTGAAGGCCGGGATAGAAGGAACCGTGTGGGTAAAAGTTCTTGTGGATAAAGAAGGCCATCCAACTGAAACACAATTGATCAAAAGCACGCACGAAATATTTGAAGAGCCGGCGCTTGCGGCAGCGCAGAAATTCCTCTTCACCCCTGCGTATATGACAGGAGGGCCGGTGTCTGTCTGGGTTTCACTCCCCTTCCGATTTACCCTCAAATAGCGATCATCTCGATATGAGTGGTCCGGGGCAATGGAGGCAGATCCTTCTTGCCCCTTTACGGTTTTTTCGATATATTTTCACCCGTTATCATGGTTTCTCTCCTGTAAAGCGTCACGTTGTGAATATCTCTTCGGACGTGCGCACCTCACCCTGAATCGAAGTCCGTTGCGAACTCTGTTCGTTGACCCTCGCATCAGGGAGAATGCTATTTCCGCGTAGAGTAACTTATTTTTGTCAATCATCATCGGGGTACTGTTTCCTATGGAAATGCTTACTGGTCTCTCTCCCTATGTCGGCGGCTTTGGACTTCTTATCGCCTTCTTGATTTACGGGTCACTGAAACGTCAGCCAGCTGGAAATGATATCATGAAAGATATTGCCGACCAAATCCACATTGGCGCAATGGCTTTCTTGAAGCGAGAATATGTGGTGCTTGCCTTCTTTGTTGCTGTAGTTGCGGTTCTACTTGGGGTGTTCCTACAGCCCGCAACCTCGGTCGCTTTTATCAGTGGTGCAATCGCCTCAGTGCTGGCAGGTTTTTTCGGAATGCAGGCGGCAACGAAGGCGAATGTGCGAACCGCGCAAGCCGCCAAGGAACACGGACAAGGAAAGGCATTGCTAACGGCATTCAACGGTGGCGCCGTGATGGGTGTAAGCGTTGCCAGCCTCGGCCTTATTGGTGTAGGAATATTTTTTCAGCTGTATGGTAGTCCCGAAACGGCGAACATTATCAACGGCTTTGCAATGGGAGCCAGCTCCATTGCGCTCTTCGCTCGCGTCGGTGGCGGTATTTACACAAAGGCGGCGGACGTTGGGGCGGATTTGGTAGGGAAAGTGGAAGCGAACATTCCCGAGGACGATCCCCGCAATCCGGGCGTTATCGCCGACAATGTTGGTGATAACGTTGGTGACGTTGCAGGCATGGGTGCGGATATTTTCGAATCGTATGTCGGGTCAATCGTTGCAACCATCGCCATCGGGGCAACCCTTCTTCCCGAAAGTCTCCATCTCCTGAAGGCTGACGCTGCAGTTGCCGATGCGTCCATCAAGGGAATCTTGATGGCTCTTCCTTTGGTTCTGGCGGTCATCGGGCTTCTCTCATCCTTCATCGGCATCGGATCAATGAAGATTCTGAAGCAGTTCTCACCCGCAGCGGCACTCCGATACTCAACGTTTATCGCAGCCGGATTGTTTCTTGTCGGTTCATATTTCCTGATTCACAATTATGATGTAAGCAATCACGTGTTTTGGGCTGTCCTTTTTGGAACGGTTGCAGGAATTCTCATTGGCCTCATCACTGAATACTACACGTCAGCGAGTCCGGTGAGACGCATCGGCGAAGCGAGCAAGACCGGTGCAGCAACGAATATTATCCATGGCCTTGCCGTAGGACTGGAGTCGACGGCATTGCCGGTAATCGCGATCTGCGTGGCAATCTACGTTGCGAACGATGTTGCGGGGTTGTACGGGATCGGGATCGCTGCAGTTGGGATGCTTGCGACTGTTGGCATTACAATGTCCGTGGATGCCTACGGGCCGATTGCTGATAATGCGGGTGGAATCTCTGAAATGAGCGGACTTGGCCCCGATGTGCGAAAGATAACAGATGGTCTCGATGCGCTTGGCAACACCACTGCCGCCATTGGAAAAGGATTCGCCATCGGCTCTGCGGCGCTGACCGCACTCGCTCTTTTTGCGGCGTACTCGCAGGCGGTCGCAGCTGCCAGCGGAACGCCCCTGGTGATTGTCGTGACAGAACCCTTGGTTGTGATTGGTCTCTTCATCGGTGGTATCCTGCCGTTCTTTATCGCCGCACTGACGATGACGTCGGTCGGACGCGCTGCCGGCAAGATGGTAGATGAAATCCGCCGTCAGTTCCGCGAAATTCCCGGCCTTCTTGAAGGGAAAGAAGGCGTCAAACCTGATGCGGCGCGTTGTGTCGATATCTCAACTGCTGCCGCACTTCGGGAGATGGTTTTGCCGGGCCTGGTTGCAGTCTCCGCGCCGGTGATCGTCGGATTCCTTCTCGGACCAGAAGCGTTGGGTGGCATGCTTGCAGGGGCAACGGTTGCGGGTGTCCTTCTCGCCCTTATGATGGCGAATGCCGGTGGGGCCTGGGACAATGCAAAAAAGGCTATCGAAAAAGGAGAGGTGGAAGGAGAAAAGAAGGGATCAGATGCTCACAAAGCCGCGGTGGTGGGAGATACCGTCGGTGATCCCTTCAAAGATACTTCCGGTCCCGCAATGAATATCCTCATCAAGTTAATGTCGGTGGTTTCCTTGGTGATTGCACCTCTGCTCGCGCGCTAAGAAAACTCAGTTGTTTCCAAGCCGTTTCAGCGAAAGTTGGAGCGGCTTTTATTGTTAGTCGCCTACCATCTCGAGAAGTCCGGCACGCCGGAGAAGCGACCTGATAATCATTGCGGTCGCACCCCAAATGTTCCTTCCTTCAAAATCATAGAACCAGACTTCATGCCTGCTTCCTCGGAATTCTCTGTGCTCCATGCGCCCATTCGATTTGTCCTGGAAATACTGAATAGGAACTTCGAAAGCCTCCGCGACCTCGGCTTTGTTAATGACCATTGAGTCAATCGATTGCACGATTCCAACAACAGGAGTAACAACGAAACCCGTTGGGACCGGGAGATCATCGAGTAATCCAAGAATCTGGACCTTTTCTGCTGTAATTCCGGTCTCCTCATGGAGTTCACGGAGTGCGGTTGCGGTGATGTCTTTGTCATCATCGTCAACCGTCCCGCCGGGAAAGGAGATCTGCCCTTTGTGCGTTTCGACAGTTTCAGTCCGCTTTGTAAGCAAGAATGAACATCGCCCATCGTTGGCGATAATCGGGACCAGAACGCCGGCCCGATGATACTTTTTAATAGAGAGCTCCTTTCTTTCCTGTGATTGCGAAAAAGCATCCAGTATTTTCGTTAGCGATGTTCTTGCCATGGTGAAAGATAGGGAACACCCTGGCAACGTGCAAAGCAAGTAATTGCATGTGGCCGCGCTCCTCGATATATTAAAGAAATATTGCCTGCCAAGAGGTAGAGGATATGAACAAAGAACAGTTCAAGATAGAAGGAATGAACTGCAGCCATTGCGTAATGGCTGTCGAAAAAAGCCTGAAGCAAATTGCCGGTCTGCATGTCAAGCGCGTGTCTGTCGGGTCTGCCCTGGTGGAGTTCGATGACATTCCGGATCTGCGAAAACAGGCTGCCGAGGTCCTACAAAAAGCGGGTTACGAGCTTCTGCCATGAGTTCAACGCAGGAGGTGGAGCGGGAGAGGATTGAATCGTTTACCTTTCAGGTCGAGGGAATGACCTGCGCGAGTTGTGTCAAAAGGGTAGAGGATGCGTTGAAGGAGGTGGATGGCGTTGTGGATGCCTCTGTCAACCTTGCCACCGAAACCGCCTCCATTGATCTATATAAAAATCGAATAAGCATTGAACGACTGCATACGGCGGTGTCGGATGCCGGGTACGCTCTGATTGACCCGGTGCATGACGTTGCCCCTCTTGAACCCGAGCCGTTGGCCTACGACCCGAAAGCGAAAGTGCGCGCAGAACTCAAGCGCGATTTCGTATGCAGCCTCCTCTTCACTCTGCCGATACTCTTCCTCAGCATGGCCGGGATGACACCGTGGTTCGAGGATTCCATCCCATTCTCACCCGATGTGACAAACAAGCTCCTCATGCTCCTTGCGACTCCTGTGGTGCTATTCTCCGGACGGAGATTTTTCCAGAACTTCTGGAAGAAAACGCTGAAGGGGAATTTCGACATGAATGTTCTTGTGGCCATCGGGACAGGATCAGCCTTTGCGTATAGTGTCATCAATGTCCTTTTCCCGTGGTGGCTCTCCGCATCGCATGAAACCCCGCATGTGTATTTTGATACGGCCACGGTGATAATCACTCTTATTCTTCTCGGTAAGCTTCTTGAGTCCCGGGCAATGAGTAAGGCTTCGGCGGCGATACGTAAGCTTGTGGCCCTGCAACCAAAAACGGCATCGGTGATTCGAGGAAGATCAAACGAAGAAGTACCGATCGCAGACCTTACACTGAACGATCAGGTCATTGTGCGACCCGGAGAAAGAATCCCGGTTGATGGAAAAGTATTGACCGGGACGTGCACCGTTGATGAATCAATCGTCACCGGAGAGAGCATGCCTGTCCGCAAGGTTCTTGGTGATTCGGTGATTGGCGGAACGATGAATCGGGATGGAAGTATTACGCTCAAACCGACATCGCTCGGGAAAGACAGCATCCTTGCGCAGATTATAAAGCTTGTCGAGCGCGCCCAGGCGTCAAAGGCTCCAATTCAAAAAACAGCCGATAAGGTCGCATCAATTTTTGTTCCGGTGGTAATGGGGATCGGAGCGATTTCCTTCCTGCTCACATCTCTTCTCTCTGATGGAGGAACTTCCGCAGGGCTGACAAGCTTCATTGCCGTATTAATCATTGCATGTCCCTGTGCTCTTGGACTTGCCACCCCAACCGCCGTTGTTGTGGGGACAGGGGTTGGAGCGTCGCTTGGTGTGCTCATTAAGGATGCCGAAAGTCTGGAGCGAGCCAACTCGATTGATACAGTCGTGTTTGATAAGACGGGAACATTAACCGTGGGCCGACCGATGGTAACTGACCTTCAGGCGTTGAATGGGTTTGGCGAAGACACTGTTTTGAGATATGCTGCGTCAGCGGAACGACGGTCGCTCCATCCATTGGGGCAGGCGATAATCTCACGGGCTGAGCAGATAGATCTGATGATTGAAGACCCGGGGATGTTTCACTCGTACCCGGGATTAGGCGTTGGCGGCACTGTCTTGAGTGATCAAGTTCTAGTCGGAAATCGCCTCTTGATGCGCAATTTTGGTATCGATGTTGAACCCGGAAAACGCATTGAAGACAGACTCTCTGACGAAGGAAAGACACCGGTATGGGTTGCAATCAACAACAAGCTTGCGGGATTGTTGGGAATAGCCGATGTTCTCAGAGATAATTCTCCATCGGTTGTGAAGACTCTTGAGGACATGAATCTTCGCGTCATTCTCATTACCGGGGATCATTTCAAGACGGCCAAGCACATCGCACAAAAGGCGGGAATCACGACATTCCTTGCGGGAGTTCTTCCCTCCGACAAGCTCAAAGAAGTAGAACTATTGCAAAGGAAGAAAAAGGTTGTTGCAATGGTTGGAGATGGGATCAACGACGCACCTGCGTTGGCGCAGGCCGATGTCAGTATTGCTATGGGTACAGGAACAGACATCGCCATGGAGGCTGCACACATCACTCTTGTCCGCAGCGATCTTGCCGGGGTTGTCCATGCGATCAAACTCTCGTCGATGATGCTTCGAACGATCAAGCTGAATTATTTCTGGGCATTTGCATACAATGTCGTAGGAATTCCTCTCGCTGCGTTTGGTGTGTTTCATCCCATGATCGCAGCAGCAGCGATGGCTTTCAGCTCTGTAAGTGTTGTAACCAATTCGCTTCGGTTGAAAGGGTATGACCCTTCAGTTACAAATTCATGACCTGGAAGCCTTTGGTCATTGACGTTGCACATCCGCCTCGATCTGGCGAAATAGTGGAGCGTGAGTTGCTCGATTGCTGGCAGCGTGCGCGACAACAATCACAGAGGGTACTAAAAATTATTCATGGACATGGAAGTTCCGGCCGCGGAGGGTCAACCAAAACGGTGGTTAGGAATTGGCTCTTCGCGCACAGGTCTCGATTTCGGAGCATTGTTGATGGCGAAAAGTACGATCTTCTGAATCCAGACGTTCGTCAATTGCATGATGAACTGGGTGATTTCAATGACCCGGATCTAGGGAATCAGAATCCCGGCATAACAATCGTGTGGCTTTTCTAGGAGCGTCTTCCAAGTTGCCTCACACATCGGTTTCACCTATATTTTTCCAACCCTTAACAATCAATCCACCCGAAAAACAACTCCTCTCGGCTTTCAGGAAAACCATGGATAAACGTATCAAGCTCTTTACGGTGCTCTCCAGCATCTTCCTGAGCGCACTTATTCTAGCAGAGATCACGGGTGGAAAACTAATCCAACTCACAATATCTGCGGAATGGGTCTTTACGATGACGATGGGCGTTATCCCGTTTCCGATTACATTCATCATAACGGATATCATCAATGAATATTTTGGCCGGAAGGGGATGAGGTATATAACGTTCTTAGGGATGGCAATGGTGGTAATGGTTTTGATTCTTCTTCAGGTGGATATGATAGTCCCTGCTGCTGCCATTTCCCCGGTCTCGGATGAGGCATTCATCGGAGTCTTTGGAATCTCTGTTCGCATCATTATCGGTTCAATCGTTGCCTACCTCATCGGCCAACTGATCGACATATCTATCTTTCATTTTATCAGGGAGCGAACAGGTGGCAAGCTCTTGTGGCTTAGAGCCACCGGTTCAACCTTGATTTCACAACTTATCGATTCGTTTGTCGTCCTCCTTATTGCGTTTTCCGGGCAGCTTTCTTTCGGAACCATAATGGAGATAGGAGTGACGAATTACATTTACAAGTTTGCGATTGCAGTCCTGATCACTCCAGCGCTCTATATCATGCACAACATTATTGACCGTTACCTGGGGAGTGAACTGGCCGAAGAGATGATGGAACAGGCACATCGGGAGGGTACCATTATTTTGAAGGGACAGGTTCCATAGTTGCAACAATCACTCAAAACGCTTCTTGCTCATAGCGTTGACTATGCAGGTTTGTTTCCTCCCGCAAGTCTTGATATGAAACAGGTTGTAAGAAACTACGCTGCATACCGGAAATCCACCGAATCATGGTTGCTTGCACGACTTATCGTTCCCGTTTCAAGACTCGGCGAGTTTGTTTTGGAGCTTGGTGAATTGGGCGATCAGAATAATCCATCGGATCAATGGCATCTCAGTGCTTTGCCGGGCAAAGATCTTTCGGATGACGTCGCGACTATATTGAATTTCAACAAGGAGTATGGAAACACCTGTCGCATAGACGTTCTTGAGCTGAAGGCAGGCTCCAGGGAAGAGATTCACTCAGCATCGAATCTCATTCCGAAGACCTGGGATGTTTTTCTCGAAATAGACGTTAATCAGTTGTCCCTAATAAAAGAGATACGAGAGCAGGGGAGGAAGGCAAAAATCAGGACAGGCGGAATCACTGAAGGCCTTATTCCACTAAGCTCGGAGGTCGCCAGGTTTCTTGCTACATGTGTTCACGAGGAGGTTCCGATGAAAGCAACTGCCGGATTGCACCATCCACTCCGGGCAGAGCAAAAGTTGACGTATAGCCCAGACAGCCGTTCCGCGGTCATGCACGGCTTTCTCAATGTCTTCTTGGCCGCCGCTCTTCTTCAGGAGGGGGCGACGGCGGCGGATGCCACAGATCTTCTCGAAGAACAGGATATTTACAACATTGCATTCAGTGAGACATCAATCAGGTGGAGGTCGTGGGAATTGTCCATAGAGCGGCTGGCGGACTTAAGAAAGACGCTGCTGGTTGGCTTTGGCTCGTGCTCTTTTGACGATCCGCTTGAAGACATGGCTGCCCTCAACCTTGTGTGAACAATAATTGATGAAAGTAAGCGGATGAATGAAACGCACGATATGAATTTGGAGTCATGGGTTGAATCGGCCAATGTGCCGGAAGCGGACTTTCCGATCCAAAATCTCCCGTTTGGGATTTTCCGTCGTAAGGGAGAAACAAAAGGGAGGATTGGCGTTGCGATCGGCGATCAGGTTCTTGATGTTTATTGCTGTATTTCTGAAAAGTACATTGATGGGCTGAGTGACGAACTTGTACAGGCGTGTCAGTCTTCCACTCTGAACGATCTCATGATGCTGGAGTCAACTCGATGGTCATTGCTGAGAAAGAAAGTCAGTGGGCTTTTGAGAAGAGACAACACAATAGACCGGAAAATCATCGCAAAGAAGTCTCTAGTTTCGATGTCGGAAGCCGTAATGGACATGCCGGCTGCTATTGGCGACTACACGGATTTCTATGCATCGATTTTTCACGCGACCAATGTCGGCGGCATGTTTCGTCCGGAAAATCCCCTCCTTCCGAATTACAAATACGTTCCGATTGGATACCACGGGAGGTCGTCTTCGATCGTAACAAGCGGGACGTCCATACGAAGACCAATGGGTCAAACAGTCTCCTCCGACTCTGCTCCACCGATCTTCGGTCCAACCAAACTGTTGGATTACGAATTAGAGGTGGGTTTCTTTGTTGGAGGAGGAAATGCACTGGGAGCTACAATAGCCATCGAAAAAGCCGAAGACCACATTTTCGGTCTCTGTTTGGTCAACGATTGGTCAGCGAGAGACATTCAAAAGTGGGAATACCAACCGCTCGGACCATTTCTAGCCAAGAACTTTGCAACGACCATTTCACCCTGGGTTCTATCACTCGAAGCATTGGAGCCGTTCCGAGGCCCTGCATTCAAGCGTGCTTCCACGGATCCATCTCCTCTTCCATACCTCGTGAGCGAGAAAGACCGGCAGACAGGTGGGATTGAGATTGTTCTCGAAGTCTACTTGCGGTCGAAAAAAATGCGAACGCAGAACATGGAGGGAGTGCGGTTGAGCAGAGGGAATTTTCGAGATATGTATTGGACGATAAGCCAGATGTTGACCCACCATGCCAGTAATGGTTGCAACCTGCGTCCAGGAGATTTGTTGGCGAGCGGTACGGTCTCGGGGAAAGAAAAGGATTCACGCGGTTGTTTGCTGGAGTTGACCCGGAGGGGGGCGGAGCCGCTTCAACTTCCGTCCGGAGAGTCACGCAAGTTTCTCGCCGACGGGGATGAAGTAATCATTCGCGGGTTCTGTGAGAAGAAAGGATTCCGGCGCATTGGGTTTGGCGAGTGTCGCGGAGTAGTGTCAGGCTCACTTCAGTAGCTTCTCATCAAGGACATTCTCGTAAATCTGGAGCAATGTTTTCCCAAGCGATTCGCGGGAAAACATTCTTTCGGCACGCGCTCTTCCGGCCCGACCCATGTTCTCTCTCATTTCCGGATCCTCAATCAACCGCGTTAGGGCTTCCGCGAGTGAGGTTGAGTCCTTCGGTGGCACCAGAAGCCCAGTCTCGCCCCCAACCACGATGTCAAGGACGCCGTCACTCTTCGATGCTACAACGGGAAGTTTCATCGCCATTGCTTCCACGAGAACCGCTCCAAACGCCTCGGCGTGAGATGGGAAGCAAAAGAGATCGAAGACAGACATGATTTCCGGTATGTCGGTTCGAAATCCTGTAAACATCGTCAATTTGTCCAACCCGAGCGAATGGGAGAGTGCTTTGATTTCATGTTCGTATCGTTCTTCACCGTGACTGGCTTTTCCAACAATAACAAAGCGGAGATTGGTGAATCGAGTGTTTAGGCTTGCGGCCGCGTTCAGGAGCTCCTCGTGGCCTTTGCCTGGCGAGAACCTTCCCACAAAGCCGACGACAATGGTGTTTTCCGCAATGCCGAATTCCTTTCTCAGTCGCACCCGGGTCTCATTGTTGACCGAAAATAGTTTGAGATCAACTCCGTGGTGGACGGTGATGATTCTTTCTGAAGCGACAGGCGTTGTGCGTGCTACATTTTCTCTGATCACCGATGAGATAGCAAGGACTCGGGCAACCCGGGAATAAGTGAAACGATGGAAAAGATCTTTCTTCGAAATACCCGAACCCATTCGCCGACTCAGAATTAATGGTATAGGTCGCTGGCACAGCCTAAGGGCGGGAACGACTGTTGCAATGTCTTTTGACAGCTGGGAATGAACGAGGTCGATATTTCCCTGATCGAGAAATTGCCGCAGAGTCCATATCGCCCGGGGGTGGAAATAGCCTGCCACCTTGAGAGGAATAACCGCTAGCTTTCGATCAGTGGCTTCCCGGAAAAGAGGTGTTCCCGGGAGGCAGGCGAATGTCGGGTGGTGACCTTTTTCTGCAATCAAAAGTGCCTCGTCGAGCGCTTGTATTTCAAGCCCTCCCCATGATGGAGAAAAACAAGTGTAGAGAATGCGAAGATGGTTGCTGTGGTTCATGACCGTGTTCGAAATAGTGACCTCAATAATACCAAATTCTATTGGGTGGAACAACGATACAATAGGCTTGCTATTCCATGAGTCCTTTGCTAACATTGAATCATGAAATTCCTCCTGATCTTCGTTGGAGGGGGATTGGGTGCTCTCGCCCGTTATGTTGCATCCGGTGTGGTGCACACGTTCTCATCCCCCTCTTTTCCGTACGGCACATTCGCCGTGAATTGTACGGGAAGTTTACTAATAGGGATACTCGCGACGGCTCTGGATCTCCGATTCTCAGCTGTTCCTTCTCTGAGGTTCTTCCTAATCATCGGTCTCTTGGGAGGCTTTACCACATTTTCTTCATTCAGTTACGAGACGCTAACCTTGCTGAGGGAGGGAAGCACGACGGCGGGGTTGATCAATATTGGTGCAAGCGTGGTTACGTGCCTCACTGCGACTTGGGTTGGGGTGATGATTGGAAAAGCACTATGAACAGGAAGCGCTTATGAAATTATCCGGAGAGGGAAAACTACTGCGTGTATTTGTGGGCGAGTCAGATCGGCTGGACGGGAAGCCGTTGTTTGAGAAGATTTTGTTGATGGCGAAAGAAGAAGGGATGGCGGGAGTAACAGTATTGCGCGGAATAGGTGGCTATGGTGCTCGTAGCAGAATTCACACGGCAAAGGTTCTCCGTCTTTCGGAAGATCTTCCCATCGTATTGGAAATTGTCGATACAGAGGACCGTATCAACAAGTTCATGACGATTGTCGACGTAATGTTTGAACGAAGTGGGTGTGGTGGTCTCATTACTCTGGAACGTGCCGAAGTGATTCGATATACTCAGGGATCATAATTAACAGATATACTATCATAAAAAAAAGGTCATGGAATGAACTCATATGCCGGGTTTTGGAAAAGATTTCTTGCCTGCATGATTGACGGCCTACTGTTGGGTGCGGTTGGCGTGTTGCTCCTGATACCTTTTTTCGGACTGCTCGGCCTTGGTGTGGGGTTTGCTGATATGGAAAATGGTGATGCTGCTTCGGCTGGACTCGTTGTCGCTGCGTTCGCGGCATATGGCCTTGCAATGGTGGTGATCACGATAGGTGGATGGCTATACTATGCTTTCATGGAATCGTCATCACGACAAGCGACGTTGGGGAAGATGGCTCTTGGTATCGTGGTTACGGATATTCATGGAGCCAGAATTACTTTTGGTCGCGCCACCGGACGGTACTTTGGCAAGATACTCTCCAGCCTGATCTTTTACATAGGCTACATCATGGCGGGTTTCACTCAACAAAAACAAGCGCTACATGATATCCTTGCCAGCACTCTGGTGGTTAACAAACCGTAGGGTTCGTTTTTCATTTCGATGAACGATAAGCTGACCATATACCAGAAGCCGAGTTGTATCACTTGCGAGAAGACAATGCTCATTGTGAAGGATGCAGGCGTCGACTTCAACGCCATCGACGACTACATCAATCCAATATCGAAAGAAAAGCTTGAACAACTTCTGTAGAAAATGAACGCACGGCGCCGTGATACCTTCGAACAAGAGAAGAGGCATTCAGACGGCTTAACATCATTGCTGATTTCCTGTCTGACGATGATCCCATCGATTTGATGACACGTAATCAGGACTTGATCCAACGTCCGATTATCGAAAGGGGGGACAAGGCGATTCTTTGTCGGCCTCCGGAGAGGATTAGGAAACTCCTCTAGTGTTCATCCCTCCACTTTTCTTTGTGTAACTCATCTCTCTAGCCCTTCACTTTTTCCTTCCATCTTTATGTAGAAATGACATCTCCCATGTCTATACTTCGGGTTCAATCGACGGAATGTGACAATCCTTACGCTGTGTGACACTGGCACCCGAGTTGCGAGTAAGATAACGCGGCAAAATGCCTATCAATCCGGTATCGTAGGAGGTTTTTGAATACCTCTTGACTCTGTTTGGTTTTAGTTTATATTTGACAGAGTTAATTTACGTGATTTACGATAATGTTTCAGTTTATTTGATATACACCCCACAGTTCTTTGTTGGTCAATATTCCAATCATTAGGACACTGACGAAGCCATCAATGAAATCTGCCAGAATTCTGATAATTCAACTTCTCTTGGGCTTTTCATTAGCCTATGGTGGCGGCTCATGGATCAGTGTTGCCCCACATGTTGTGGTTTCCAGATATGCACCGTCAATCGGCTTTAGCACTGGAGTCGGCGTTGGAGTGATAGCATCATTTTCGCTGTCCCGAGATAGCGACCTGAGGCTTCTCGCTGATTTCACAAATACCACTCAACCCTTCGATCTCATCCTATCTTCCGGATCACTTGCTGTTTCCGTCAAAACTCTAAGCGCAGAGTACAAACGTGCTCTATTTTCAGCCTTTCAATGGATCGAAATTGCAGCAATCCTGGGGGGAGGGTGGCAGAGGATTTCCGTGGATGAATACATGGTGTCCCTCGGTGCTTTGGGGAATCGCGTTGTGCCATCACGTTCCGAGGATTTTGGTTTTTTGGTTGGGGGAATATCACTTGCTTTTTCAGTTGCACAATCCGTGGAACTATTCGTCGAGCCGAAAGCGAGGTTGTTTTCCTACCAATCTGCGGTTCAATCCAATTTCATGATCTTGGGAGGACTTAGTGTTTCGATTCTTTGACAAGCTCTTGAAGGCGACTTCATTTTCAGCCTTGCTATTACTTTCGGCAGTCGGCTATTCCCAGGATCTTGATACAACCCAGGATCCCTCCGGAACGAGACGCATAGCAGGAATTGATCTGTCGAGGGGTGTCCTGTTTGAAGTTTCCCCGCATACGGGAATGATGGGAAGCAGTGGACTCTTTGGCATTCGGCTTTCAATGAACTATAGCACTCTGAACTTAGAGATAGCCGGCGAACAGGTGATCGGCAAGACGGCGAATCTCTATCCAATCTCGGTGAACCTGAACCTGAACCTCGCGACACGAGGGCGGATTATTCCTTATGGCTCCGTTGGCGCTGGCCTCTGGTTGACAGTTCCAACAAACACCATTGGAGACAAAACGGTGACCACGCTCGGGATGAACTTCGGTATAGGTGCCCGGTATTACGTAACTCGAGTCTTCGGATTTAGGATTGAAGGCAAGCAGTACATCACAACAGTAACAAACGATCGTGAATTAAAGGATGAGTTATTGTTCTTTCAGGAATTTTCGGTCGGCGTAACTTTTATTTTTCGATAAAGAGTTGAAGGACATTTTCACATGCGACTTTTGATTGCCATAGTTTTTGTTGCCCTGTTAGGACTTGCCGTCGTTTCAAATGAGGCCTCTGCCCAGGCCCGCTATCAAAGCAGCATCAGCTTGTCTGGTGGTTCTTATGCGGCCAGCGGCTATGGGACTAATGGATACATTGGCGCTGCCTATGATTTCCTCTTTGGAGGCGGAAAATACTTTGTGGAAGGCGGTCTCGGTTTTGGGAGTCTCAAGTCAGAGGTTCTTGAACAAGTCTCCAAGTCACAAATATTTGACAATGATCGACTCTTCACATACGAGTTTCTGGTTGGCGTCGACGTGAGTCCTGTCGGACCCCTTCCATACTTCGTGGCAGGAGTTGCAGGGGTGAATCAGGGAGGACAATCCCGGTTTGCCGGCGTTATTGGACTTGGAAAGCGGATACCTATCCCCGGGTTTCTTGGATCGAACCAGATCGGGTTTCGGTTCGATGTCCACGACCAGATTTACTCTCAGACCATCAACAACAGCTCCCCCTTTGTGACACACAATATCCTTGCGACACTCGGGCTGAATCTATTTTTCTGATTGATTTTTGGAACGTTTGAATATCGAAACCACAATCAAGGCGAGGCATTATGAGCAACCAATTCGTGCTTCTGCAGCGCACATTACTTGCATCGGTTGGTGCGGTAATAGGATGCATTCTCGTATCCTGCGGGTCCTCTCCCCCCGACGACATTCTCAATAAATCAGGTCAGTCGGCGATCGTGTTCGTTCGCGAACCAAGTCAGACAGATGCTGGCCGGAACGCGATGGAAAGTAATGTGAATGAATACTATGCCGGGACTGACCTCTTTCTTCTCAGTCCGATTTCGACGCAAGGAGAGTTGACGAATTTGACTGCCCAGTATACGCAGGCGGGACAAACGGACCCTCGCAGATTTGGCGCTGCTGTCGACCCGGAAGTCTCATATGACGGTAGGAAGATTCTCTTTTCAATGAGGCGGTATACGAGCAACGGAGACGTCGACAATGGAAGATGGCGTATTTATGAAATGGCCGTGGACGGAAGCGGCTTGGTCCAGTTGACGGACGGTTCAACCCAGCTCAGTACGGACATCTCCGGTGACGACATGGATCCGACCTACCTTCCCAATGGTCAGATAATGTTTACATCGACGCGCTCCGGTATTGTAGACGAGTACGAGCGCCGTGATTCACCACTCTTGCGTGTTGCAGACAGGGACGCAAATGGACGTCTGGTGAATGTTCGTCAGATCTCCTTCAATCAGAGTCATGATACAAATCCAATTGTCCACTCGAGCGGGAAGATTTTTTATAGCCGCTGGGAGCATCTCGGCAATCCAAACAAGTTTCCGCTGTTCGTGATAAATCCAGATGGCACACGACCATTCATTATGTACGGCAATCACTCGCCGTCACAAAGCGGAAGCCGTGTGTTCCTTGAAGCGCGCGAATTGTCCGATGGGGGCCTTGTTT
>QKGJ01000191.1 GCA_003251275.1 Ignavibacteria bacterium | reverse complement strand
CGCAAGGTCGGCTACTTCAGAGCGTAGTTGAGAAAGTGCCGCATCCTTTTCGCGACGAATTTCATCCTTCGCCTGTTCGATCATGTGGAGCGAAGAAGCATTTGCCTTATCGAGAATCTCGCTCTTCAGTTTTTCGCCCATCTCGCGCCCCTCCTTAATGATGCGGTGCGATGCCTCTTCCGCCTGCGCAAGCTGCTTCTTGTTTTCCTCCAGCAGGCGCCGAGCTTCTTGTTGGGCGGCTTCCGCTTCTTCCAGAGATGCACGCATCTTTTCTTCTCGCGCTGTCAAAGCCCCGATCAGGGGCTTCCATGCAATCACCTTTAGCACTACCATCAATCCAATGAAGGTGATAATGGTCCAGGCAATCAATCCGGGATTAATGTCTAACATGGCATACCTTGAGGGATCTATTATTACTTGGTGGCAAGAATAATGCAGATCGCGAGCGCAAAAAATGTTGCACCTTCAATAAGTGCCGCTGCGATAATCATCGAGGTGCGGACCTGTCCGGCAACTTCCGGCTGGCGACCGCTCGCTTCCATCGCCGAGGCTGCAAGTTTTCCGATACCGAGACCTGCACCTATAACTGTCAGCGCAGCACCAATGCCTGCGGCTAAGTATCCTAAACCGAGTGATTCCATGATTTTCCTCCTAATGAAGAGATAGTGAGTATGTATGAAGTGTCGTAATTCAAAGTCCTAATGTGCGTGGCCATCTTCATGTTCCGGCGCAGCCTGGATTCCGAGGCCCATAAACAAAGCGGTGAGCATTACAAAGATATATGCCTGCAACAAGGCGACAAAAAGCTCAAGCAAGCCGATCCCAACGACAAAACTAGCCGGGAGTGTTGCGATGAAGAAACTCTTGAAGATAAAGATCAGCCCGATCAGGGAAACAATCACTATATGACCGCCGGTCATGTTGGCAAAGAGACGGATGCATAGAGCAAAAGGTTTTGTGAAGAGGCCCAGGATCTCAATTGGAACCATAATGATCCACAACGACCAATGGACTCCACCCGTGAGATGGGCGACATAATGCTTCAGACCTTGAGCACGGATTGCCGCTGCTTGAATGAAAAAAAATGCCACAATGGCCAGGCCCGCGGTGACGTTCACATTTCCAGTTGCAGAAGCACCATAGGGGACAATGCCGAACAGATTCATAACAAGAATGAAGAAAAACGTCGTTAACAAAAAAGGAAGATACCGTAAGCCGGCAGTCCCCATGTTCGGCAAAATAATTTCATCCCGAATAAAAACGACGAACACTTCGATGAAATTGCCGAAGCCCCGGGGAATAACGTTCCTTTGATTGGACCGTGCAGCAAGGGCAAGAACAACGCAGATGATAAGCGCGGAGAGCAACAAGAATATGACATGTTTCGTGATGGAGAAATCGAAGGGAATCCCAAAAATCTCGACGGGGTGAAAATGCGGAAGGTGAACATGTCCGACGAAAGGGATCTCTATTTCATTCGAGTCAAAGACGTGATGGAGCAGCTGAGTAAATAGCTTTTCCTCTTTCTCGACTGTCGCTGAAACAGTATCTGCTACGGCAGTTGAAATTTCTGGTGCGTTCACTCTATTCTAGTTTTGGTTCTGAAGATGCGCTTGTTTCTGAATGTAGATTAGTTCCATCACAAGATAGACCGCATAAAACCCCATGGTGAAAATCACCAGGGGGCCTGATTCAAAATCGAACAAAGTAATCAAGATCAGCAGTGCGGCAATCATCAGCGTCATCCGCACGCCCATACCTCCTAACACAGCCTTCAGGAATATTGTGTATGATTTTCCTTCGGAGTATGCGAGCGCCAGGTACCCTGCAAGGACGTTGAGAGTGCTCAGGACGGCCCCGGCTATGAAGCAACGAATGTGTTCGGAACTGCTGACGGAAAGCGGATAGGCTGCGATCCCACAGAGAACGGCCCACGCGATAAACACATTGCGGAGAAACGTACGGCTGAACTTCACTCTTTATCTTTTTCTCTTCCGGAACTGTCGGCCATCTTGGTCAAGGCGGCAACGTCTCTGAAAAATTTTACAAAACCTCCACCTATTCCTATCACGAGTCCCCCAATTGTTCCCCAGGGGGAAGAATTGAATTCCCCATCGATCCAATGGCCGATCAAAAAAAATATTACTGCCCCGATTCCCAGTTGCATGCCGATTGTTAAATACGGCGCAACCTCACCAAGCACGCCCTGACGTTTTTGTTTCTCCTTTGTCATAGGCTTCCACGATCTGGGGTCGACCTTTATTTCCGAAGCCCTGAATCCGGACCTGAAGCCTGGCCTGTCATCGCACACTTGCCGTCAAACATTGCCCCTTCGTCCACGACCAATCGCATAGCTCGAATATCACCCTTCACAATCGACTTTGCTTCCAGGAACAGTTTCTCGTTTGCCGTCACTGTTCCCTGGACTTTCCCGCCGACCGAAATATTTTTCGCGGTCATATTCCCCTCGAGCATTCCATCCGACCCTATGCGCGCATTTCCTTTTGCAATGACATCGCCGGCGAGCTTTCCGTCGATGGTAATGCTCCCATCGGTGCGAATTTTTCCTTCGAACACGGCGCCCTCTGCAACGAGGCTCGGGACTCCGGTTTCCTTATTTTTTTCTGACACGATTCACCTCTTCGTTATTGAATGGTGGTCGGATTCAATAGATAGTCGTTCGGGTTCTGCGGTACGCCGTCTTTCCAGACTTCAAAATGGACGTGAGGGCCGGAGCTTGTTTTCCCAGAGGACCCGCTGAGCGCAATCAACTCACCCCGCTTGACATATTCATGGACCCCTTCCGCCAGGGATTGATTGTGTTTGTACACCGTAAGGTACCCTCCCCCATGGGAGAGGATTATCATGTTCCCATCCTCATAAGTCCAACCTGCAAAGACCACATATCCATCCGTCGCGGCGTAGACCGGAGTGCCCCGTCTCGTTGCGAAGTCAATTCCATAGTGACGCCTCGTCGGGTCAAACCCCTGAGTCACAAACCCCTCTGACGGCGGGAGCAACGGAAAGGCAACGCGTAAACCTCCCCCTTCGGCATACGCATCAACAAACGAATACGCGCCAAGCGATAATTCCTCGTCTCCTTTCCCCGCAACGGGATTCAATCCAAGTCCCTCTTGCGGCGGATCCGTTCGCTCTGAGCTTTCATCCGTAAAATATATCGGCGCCTTCAAAGACGATGCACTATCCCCTCCAGTCGGCTCGCCAAGCGCTTTGCGCAACTGCTGGTTATAGTCCTTGAGGAGAATAACATCCTTCGTCAAGATCTGTAACTTGTCTTGCGTTTCCGCTGCAAGCTGACCGTATTTCTTCTCCAATTCGGGACTGCTAATGGGAATATACAAAGCCAGAGGAGTATACATCAACAGAGCGAGGGTAACGCCGACGATCGATACAATACTCAAGACGACAAGAAGAATCAATTTCCCCTTCCCTGTCCGGAACCGTCTCGTCTTTCCACCTTCGCCGTCTGGAACAAGGAGAATATCGTACCTAGTGGGATTCTTCCTCCGCCGGCTTTTTTCTGTCGGCATTTAAAGAGCTCGCAAAATTGGAGACCAAATATAGAGAAATCGAGTTGAAATGTCAACGAGCTTTTCTTATAACGCGTTCTCACTTAATCGTTTGTGGTGATCCGGAGAGAAATTCCTGCCATCGACTCTCAACGTATGTTCTGAATTTGTTTTTGAATTCTTCTTTGTCAAACCTCAGAGCGAAGTCGCGAATTTTATCTGGAATGAATGAGGTTTTCTCAAAACGGTTAATTGCCGCCAGCAACGATTCCGGTGATTGCTCGTTAAAAAGAATCCCGGTGCGAATTTCATCGCTGTCGATCACTGTCTCCAACGCCCCTCCTTTCGAAAAAGCAATGACCGGTTTTCCAGATGCCATTGCTTCGACCGGAACAATACCAAAATCCTCCTCGCCGGGAAAAATGAGCGCCTTACATTGCCTGTAGTAATCGACCAGTTCAGCGTCGGGACGAAATCCGGCAAACTCAATATTCTGCCCAGCCATGGATTTCAGCCGGCCCAGTTCTGGTCCGTCACCAACAATCACAAGTTTTTCTTGCAGACGGTTGAACACTTCGATTGCAAGATCCACCCTTTTGTACGGGACCAAAGCACTCACAATAAGGTAGTATTCACCTGACGTATGGGACAGCGAGAATCTATTTGTCTCAACAGGGGGATAAACAATGTCGGAAGTACGCCCATACGTCTGCCGAATTCGTTGCTGGACGTTCCGAGAAATCGCGATAAAGT
>QKGJ01000042.1 GCA_003251275.1 Ignavibacteria bacterium | reverse complement strand
CGTATAATGTGGTTCATGAAATACGTCGATTCTCAGCCTCCTGCTCTGATATGACAACGACAATAACTCCGACAGTGAATACTTCGAGGATTTGTTTGTCACGAGCCTTGACATGTGCCGCTGCTTTATCGACGACTGATCTTCTTCGGAACAAAATAGGATCAATTCATGTGCACCTATTGCTTCATACCTCGCAACAAGACGCTGGATATAAGTCCCGATTCCAAAGTCGAAGTACTTTCTAATGTCAATCCCTATCCTCACGAGTCTTTTACAAGCCTCATGATTTCACGCGCAGTGAGCGCGATGTTAGTGTTCCCACTCATCACCTGCTGTCCGTATTTTTTGCCAAGGTACACACGCAGCATCGTTCGTTGAGTGCGAGAACAGTGCTGCGAATAGTACCGAAGCTGCGATCGTCTATACTCAACCTGAATCCGTGGCGACAGGCCTCCCGGCTGGCTCCCGCCACCAAAATGCACTATCGTTGGGTTAGGCAATGCGTGGATCGTCCATCCGAGATTATGAACACGCTTGCAAAGATCAATGTCGTCAAAATACATGAAGTATGATTCATCAAATCCGCCCACGGTATCGAACACTTCCTTGCGAATCGCAAGGGCCGCGCCTGTGACCCAATCGACTGCTCGCACATGCCCCGTTTCCACCAATGGTTGTCGCTTTGTTCGCCATTCGTTCCAAATACTTGGAAACCAACCCGCTGAAGACTGTGTACTTCCATCCTTGCTTTGAAGTCTGGGGCCCGCAACAGCGCAGTGAGGATGTTTTTCAAAGTGAGCGGATAACGTCGTCACAATATCCTCCTGACAGATTACATCGTTATTCACGAAAAGAACAATTTCTCCTTTTGCGACCCGTGCACCCAGATTGTTCCCATAACCGTATCCGCCGTTCATATTTGCTTCGATGAGGTGTATCTTTGGAAATGCAATCCTGAAAGCATTCGCAGAGCCATCAGTCGAAGCATTGTCCACCACAATCAATTCATAATCCGCGGCGTTGTGCTCCTGAATTGAAGCCACCGCTTCGATTGTCAGGCGGGCGCTATTGTGTTGAAGCATTACAATTGAAATCATGTTTGCCATTACGCCCCAATCGTTTCCTCATGTTGCCGCGTGAGATCGAGTACAATCGTCTTGAAATCAACAGCGATACTCTCCGGTGTTAACATCGCCGCCGCGTGGAGGCAATTCGCAACCTGGTTTTGATATCTCTCATTCGGAAACGAACGGCAAATCGCCGCCGCGGTACCTTCAACCTCATCTGTAGTATTGCAAAGGTAGCCAATGTCCCCAAATCTCTCAAAGTAATACTCTATGTATGGGTTTCGAAGATAGATTCCCGGTTTTCCAAACGCAAGTGCGTCCAGGAACGCGGCGGACGCCCGAAGACGATAATCACCCGGATTCGCCAAACCAACGGCATAAACGACCTTGTTGGCCGCGGATGCATAGTGCTCTGGAGACATTGGAACTGTTGAAATATTCTCAATACCCGCAACATCATCTTTCAACTCCAAGGGATTGTTCACATATCCGACAAGAGCAAAGCGGGCATTTGAGTGTTCCTTTGCCATGGCACGAGAAAAAGTAAGAAATTTCTCGAAACCTTTATTGAGAGTTACTCCGAAGAAGCCAAACGTAATTTCCTTCCCAGTAGTGGCATGCCTCCCTCCCTTCTCTGTCATCCTCGGGAGGTCAAAGTGCACAAACTGCATGTTCAGCTTCTGGTCGAGGCGGATCAAATAGTCAAAAATCGATTTCCCAAGCGCAACAAACCTCAGTGAAGATGGACAGGGAATTGAGAACATAATACGTAATTGATTCAGTGAAAAGGGAGAATGCTCATACGGTAGCAGACGGGGCAGCTGATTGTGAAATACCGCCAAAACAGGACATCTGGGATCACGGAGGTGCATGAGAAGCTTCAGGATGATAAGTCCCTTGATGGCAGTCGAACAATACACAACCGCTCGCGATGGAATCTCATTTGCCGCGGAAAGAGGTCGTCTGTAAAGTGAAATCCGCTCCTTTGTCCCTTTGAAATATGGAGCGTCATTCGGTACCAGTTGTATGAATCTCCACTCAACCTTCTCAGCGGCAGATGAATCCACTGCAAAGAGATTCATGCGAACCCAATGACAATGTTCCTCCTCCCCAATGAAGATCACTCGATCCTCGGGAAAGGCCAGCATTCCCATAAACAGTAGAGCAGCATTGTACTGGGCATGCTCAACACTATGGCAATGTGGCTCACAGTAGACAAGCTGTTTCTTCATGTCCTTGTCAGTCTTCATTTTCCCTCTTGATTCAGGAGAGAAAGAAACATCGTCGCGGATTTTGCCCAGGAAAACATTTTGCTTCGCGCGAGTCCTTTCGTTTTCAATTCTTCCCGACGCGATCGACTCTGTTCGATCTCACGAAGCGCAGCGATCACCGACCGCGGGTCTCCGGGATCAACGTAGCACACGGCATCGCCGCATACTTCCGGCAGGGAAGTTCCACGTGTGGTAACAACAGGACATCCCACGGTCATGGCCTCTAACGGTGGAAGCCCAAATCCTTCATACTGCGATAGATACACAAGGGCTTTGGCCCCCGCAACGATCTCTATCAGCTCATCATCTTCCACATAACCCTTCTCAAAGACGATGCCCGCTTTAATCGATTCACTCAACAATTCGGCGAAACGCTTCGAGATAAACCTCGGCTTCCCTGTCAGAAAGAGGCTTGAAGAGAGTTGATTCTGCCTTCGTGCCTCAAGAAAGGTCTCCAGTAGAATTTCCAAACCTTTTCGTTCGACATAGCCTCCGACGTACACGAAATAGTCTTGAGAAGTTGCGGTTGTCTCTTGCCGCCGCGCCCACGATGTCGCAAGCGGGATGACGAAGGGCTCATGTCGGAGGGTAAACTGTTGCTCGATTTGCGTTCGGGAAAAATCGGAATCGGTAATGAGGATCGCTGTCCGAGAAATATCCCGCTGCAACCTGTCACGATACCGCGCTTCTTCCTCTTCGGATGAAAAAAAGTTTTGTATAGTCAAGGGCAAGACGTCATGGATGGTAGTAATTGTTGTTGCACCAAAGGTGGCAGGTGCAACCCGCCCATTCCAGGGGAAATGGATATATTCTGGCCTCGACCGCAAGCAGAACGAAGGAATAGCAAATGTCCGCCAAAGCCTCCGTGGAAGCATCTGGCCAACCTTCACATCCCTCAAAACTCCATCCACAATGCTCTTCAGCCCGTCGCGATGCATCCCCACCACATCCATATCCGGCCGCAGTTCCTTACACGCTGCGTACAGGCCCACAATTGACTTGGCTATTCCGGTCGCTTCATGCTCAAGGACGCTCACATCTACTGCAACCATGGTCAATCCCGCCTTGCAATAACAAAGTAATTTCGAGGAAGCAGATATCCCCACCAATTCATTCCCGTCAAGAGAAACAGCTTCCTTGACCAGACAGTGATCTGCTGCAGTACTGTCGATCTCCAGTCCTCCGTCAACACTTTGCCGGACGAGCCCTCGATCTCCATTCTCGTGACTGCCATCCACGAATGGGAGAGAAAGAAATGTGGTTGTGTCGGTATCAACGAGAGAACTCTCAGGCCGGATACATTTATCATCGCCCGTAGTCTCGGCTCATCGAATTCTTGCACATGTCCGTACGGTTCATCTTTCATATATGATGGACTAAGGAACTTCAACCAGCGTTCTGAAATCCTCGTCGGAACAGAAATGATTATTCTTCCGTGCATTGACAATTTGTTTTGCAGTTCAGACAGAAGCAAACCAGGATCCGACAAGTGCTCGAGAACCTCCTGGCAATGGATGAGATCATAGGAATCTTCCAGACCTAGCGGCTCGACCCCAATAACTCTTTGAAGGCTCCTTGCTTCAATCCCGATTCTGGCGCATTCCTTAGTTTGCCAGGAAAGGACTTTTGCATCATTATCCAGGAACGTGATCGACTTGGCTCCAGTGATCTGTGCCGACACTCGGCTGAAGTCTGCGTATCCCGGACCAACATCCAACACTGATCGTGCCGAAACATCCTGTAAATGCTTCCGTAGGAGAATCTCGATCATATGCGGTCGAGCAATGGCTTGCGGATGGAAAGCACCGAGAGAAAGCCTATTATGGATGGTTGACGGTGCTTTTCAACTGTTTCCAATTCCAGAAGATTCAAGAAACGGCGAGCGACAGGAACCCACCTCCAACCCAGCACCGGGTTGAACGCCGATGCGGAGCTTGACCGGACACCGATTTTTTTGCACAAACGCCTCAAGCGACGTGGACTCATATCATCCTCGAAACCATACTTCCATGTTCCTGAAAGCTTTTGCCACCACTGAACTGCCTGAAACTGCAAGCACCAGCGATTTGGCACGGTTACAATCACCAGTCCTCCCGGTTTACACATACGGAGCATTTCCTTAAGGAGGAGTTCCTTCCCCTCATCATAGAAATGCTCGATCACTCCCCCGTTCCACACAAGATCATACGAATCCGACTCGACCGTATTTGCGAGTGCATCTTCATTGTAACATTGCGGTTCTTCAAGACCCGAGGCGACAAATGCTTTTTGCGCAGTCTCCAGCGCGATAGGAGAAATATCAATAAGCGAGCAACGAGCACCCCGTCTCGCCAGCTCGGCTGATGTAAATCCGCTGCCGCATCCTACTTCAATGATATGCTGCCCTTTAGGGTCTCCAATGTGTGACAGAAGAATCTGCAGGTTCGCGATGTTCTCCGGTGCTTTCCAATACTGCTTTTCCTCGTAGAGCCCGGACACAGAATTCCATGTCTCCACCAAATCGTCTTTTTTCTGGTAAAGATGGTTCATTGAACACTCCCCGTGCTAAGAACTTTTAGCTTCCGCCAGACTATATATCCCACCATTACCAAAGAAATGGATTCGTTGACAAGCAAGGCGACTGCGGCTCCCACCGCTCCAATCCGGGGGAGAAGAAGAACGTTCAAGAGGATCACACACACGAGTTGGATCAGATTTATTATCCAAAAAAAACGCACCAGCCCAAAACTGTAACCAATCGCTCCCAGCGGGGAGGCACACATGGCAAGCACAAAGCGTCCGCACAGCAGTTGTCCGATAAACACGCTTTTTTCATACGCTGTCCCAAACAAATACGGGGTCAGCAATGGAGCAGCGATCGAATATCCAATCACCAGTATAGAGAGCGCGCTAGTCATCGTGAGTGTTTTCTTTAGGAGCGCTTTCTTGGCTTCTAATGTAGCCGCAGATGATGCCCGCGGCCATAGTGCAGTATTGATTGAAGCAAGGATCATGGCCAACGGAAGCGCAAAACGGGTCGCAACACCATACTGGCCGACTTCTTCTTGAGAAAGGAAGTAGCCCATGAGCGTAACGTCCATCTTGAGAATAATAATAGCAAGAATGGTCGAAGCAAGAAAGTAAAGAGCAAATGCCTCCGGTTCGGCGGTATCAACAACGTCTTGAGTCCTTTCAACACGTGGGCTCCTCAGAAGGGACGAGTAGCTGCCCCGTTTCGAATCCTCTCTCGAAAAGAGGGATGACAAAGGAACGCTTGCCATGAAAATGACTGTCCCAATTCCCCCGCCAATAATTCCTACAACAAGAACCGCCTCCACGGACCAATAAGAGAAAAGTGCGAGGAGAAGAATGCCCGAAAATGAGATTAGCGTCTGGGTAATCAGCACAGTTGAGTTCCGAGCAAATTCCTTTCGTGACTGAAAGTATGCACTCGGAATGGACGCGAGAGAACCGATGACTCCCGATGCAATTCCCAGGCGAACATGAAATGTCAATCTTTCGAGATGCCAGAATTCCTCTGCGATCCAGCGTGACAAGAAGAAGAGAATCATTGCGAGGACAAATACAAGGAGGAGCCTCCAGCGGAATGCCCACCGCAATACAGCAAGGAATCCTCTTTCGTCTGATGATGACAGTGCCCGAGATGCGTAGCGAATTGCAGTTTGTCCGATACCGAGGTCGGAAAGTGAAATGGTAAGGCCGGCAATCGTCATGGCAAGAGTATATTCACCCATCCCGGCAGCGCCAAGCCCTCGCGCAATCAACACAGATGCGATCAGCCCGGTCACCAACTGAATTGCCTGAGGAGCAGTCGCCAGCAACACATCCTTTACTCCCCTCTTGGATGAAGAGAAGATGAACTCAAGTTCCTGAACGAAGTCTTTTAAGAACTGGGTGAGTATCATGTTACCAAGTCCTTGACGATAATTCTTCGAATACCGCCAGCATCTGCCCGATGTGCTCCTTCCACGAATGAAGGCGGGCTACTTCTTTTCTTGCAAAACGCCGTTCGTCCGAGTTGTCTGCAAGAGCTTTTCCAATTGCTTCCACATATTCATCAACATCCCGGCCCATGTATGAGAGGTTGTTGATGGTGAAAGGCTTCACCTCATTCATCGCCGTCGTTACGACCGGTTTTCCGAGCGCAAAGTATTCGAAGAGCTTAATAGGATTCGTGCTTTCCGCGATTCCTCCTTCGCGAAAAGGGATTGTGCAGACATCAAACGCTTGTACATAGGCAGGGATGTCGCTATATGATTTCTTCCCTAACCAGGTCATGTTAGGAAGAGATGATAACACTCTGATGCGGTCAGCTCGATCGACAGGTCCTACAAATACAAAAGATACCTCGGGAAACTTTGCAGCGACTTTCTGTACCAGGTCGAAGTCGATCCACTCATACAGTGTTCCCACGTACCCAACCACCGGACGATTCTTTAGTGCGATATCGTCCGGCACCGGATTCTTCTCCGCCTGATCGACAAACCACTGGTAATCGACACCGTTGGGAATGCGCCGAACCGGCTTTTGTGTGTCTAGCGTTCGAATGTGCTGTTCCAAGGAATGTGCTGTTGCAAAAATATAGTCAGCAAGGTTGACCAGCAACCGTTCGTTGAGCAAGGCACGCTCAACGGAGGACCGACCGGCGTAAACCCCTACTTCATCGATACAATCGTAAATAACATGGGTGAAGTCACCCTTCATGAGAATCCGCCCCCAGAACGGATTGTCAACTACCGCAATCCTGGTTTCACTCGAATTCATGGCAGCCAACACGTTGTCTTCCAGGGCAACCCGATACACGGAAGCGTTGATCGTGTCGAGGATGCGGAGGTCGAATCTGTTATTGGGGATGACAAGAGGAAGGGATACAATTACAAAGTCGCGTCTCTCACCATCATGCCAGCTGTGCAAGGATTTCTTAGTCGCGCCAAAAAGTAATCGCGCACATGCCCGGGCATGATAGAGAGCAGACCTGACGATCTCGCTAAATAACATCGGCCGACGGTGACGGAGAAACTCTCTCCAACCATACGTGTGCTCCACGTACGTCACAGAAACATCGGCCTTTTGAAGAGTGTCTGCAATTTTCTGAAAGCGATGGTGAAGAAGTGCGTATGGGGTGGACGTGATCAGATACACGCGCATTGGCGGGTCAGCGAGGGTCGAGTAGCGTGAAGGGGAATCGCCGTCTCATTTGCCGTCGTCAACGACTTTTTCTGAAAGAGTAGCAACCGGTTCTGGGCTCCTGCGAAGGCGGACAAGTCGAATCCGACGCTGGCTTTTCTTAATGATGGTAAATGCCAGACGTTCGTACGGAATTTCTTCGTTAAGTTCGGGAATTCGCCCCGAGGTCATGTGAAGGAATCCCCCGATTGTCTCGTATTGCTCGTCATCGGGAATTCTTGCGCCGAACCGTTCGTTGAAATCCTTTATTGTCATGCGCGCATTGATCACAAATGAGCCATCCGCATTGGACTCAACATCCCGCAATTCTTCGTCATATTCGTCGTGAATCTCACCCACAATTTCTTCCAGAATATCCTCGATTGTCACGAGGCCTTCCGTTCCGCCAAATTCATCGATCACAACAGCCATGTGAAGCTTCTGGGACTGTAGCTCTCGCATCAGACGACTGATTTTCTGCGTCTCGGGCACGAAGAATGCTGGCCGGATGATATCCTCAAGAATAATCACATCCCGATATTCAAGCATCCCGAGCAGATCCTTGGTGTACACAATGCCAAGTATGTTGTCAACGGTGCCTTTGTACACCGGCATTCGCGAATACCCCTCTTCGAGAACGATCTTCACAATGGTTTCCCGGGGTGTATCAATACTCAACGCAACAATGTCCGGACGGGGTATCATCACCTCCTTCGCCGTGGTATCCGTAAATTCAAAAATGCTCTCGATCAGTTCATGCTCAGTTTTATCGATCACGCCCGTTTTCGTTCCTTCTTCAAGCATGAGCTTGAACTCCTCCTCCGTGATTCGAGATTCTGTAAAGGAAGTTTTGTCCTTGAAGAGCGCGAGAAACGAATTGCTGGCGAAAGTGAGGATCTTCACGGGGAATTTGAACAGGACCGAAAAGAAGAGAATGGGTGAGGCCGTTCGGAGAGCAACTGATTCGGCAAAGCGCAACGCGAGCGATTTCGGGACAAGTTCACCAAATACAACCACCATGGACCCGATCGCCGCTGCCATAATTCCGAGAGAGAGCCATCCGCTTGCATCGCGAACCCACGATAGTTCGCTTGCTTGAAGAGTTGGGACGAGTGAGAGTATGGCGATGATGCCGCCAAGACCGGAGGCAAGAATCAGCGAGAAGATGACACCGACGTGGACTGTCGCAAGAAACTGCTCAGGGTTCTCCTGAAAATCGAGTACGATTGCCGCCTTTCGGTTGCCATCGTCCTTCAATTCTTGCATGCGGCTTTTGCGAGTGGAAACAACCGCCACCTCGCTAGCGGAAAAAAATCCTATCAAAAGGATCAGGATGAGTATTCCAACCACCTCAAACAAAAATGGATCCATCGGGTGGGGAAGTCCTCCAAAGTGGGACAAATCGCAAAAACTCTACAGCAATTAAAAAAAAATCACACTGAAACACAAATAACCCCTCAATGGGTTCGATACAACGCAAACGCCGACTGAAGAGTCGGCGCAACTTGTTAACATTGCAGAAAAACTCAGCGGGACTTGCGGAGAAAATCGAGGCGTGTCTTCAATCGGTCGGTTGACATGAGTAGTTTGTCTTTCCCATAGATCGCGTCCTTCGGGTTCGTGAAGACCAACTCGTATTCATCACTCATGATGATCGCTTCCTCAGGACACGCCTCCTCGCAAAAACCACAGAAGATGCAACGAAGCATGTTTATCTCAAAACGTTCAGGATAACGCTCTTTTTCCAAATCGGTTTCAGATGCCTGCACTTCGATTGCGAGCGCGGGGCAGACACGTGAGCAAAGACCACACGCCACACAACGCTCGACTCCTTCCTCCTGCACCAGCACCGGACGGCCCCGATAGGAAGCTGGCGGGTTCCAACGCTCCTCGGGATACTGGCGCGTAAACTTTGGGCGAAAGACCTGACTCAGCGTCAGCAACATCCCTTTGAGAATTTCAGGGATGTAGGTTTTCTGGAAGAACGATAAGTCCTTCTGCCGAATAGGTTTGATCGTATTGGTACTTCTCTCCATTAGACATCTTTCTTCAATAACATGTACTACGCAATGCCAACAAGAATGAAAATCGCAACCTGGATCACGCCGAGAATCGACAATGGCAACATCACCTTCCAACCAAGATTCATCAACTGATCATATCGAAAGCGTGGGATTGTCCAGCGGATCCAGATGTAGAACAGTAGCATGGCCGCCACTTTCACAACAAATGCTGCGATGTGAATAAGGCTTGACACTATCGGTGCAGCTTCAAAGGAAAACGGAACCTGCCACCCACCGAGGAACAGCGTGACAATCAGCGCGCTGGAGGTGATCATGTTTGCATATTCAGCTAGGAAAAAGGTCCCAAACTTCAATCCTGAATATTCAGTATGGTATCCGCCAACCAGTTCCGGCTCCGCTTCCGGTAAATCAAACGGAAGGCGATTGGTTTCAGCAAATGAGGCTACAACAAAAGTAATAAAGCCGATCGGCGACAGGATTGCGTTCCATCGCCACCCCGCCTGCATTTCCACAATCGCATCAAGACGCAAAGAGCCGGCAATCATTATCACACCGATAATGGACATTCCCATCGAAAGTTCATAACTGATCAATTGCGCGGAGGAGCGCAAACCGCCCAAGAGAGAATACTTGTTGTTTGATGACCAGCCGCTCAGTGTAACACCGTAGACTCCAAGGGAAGTGAGCGCAAGGATGTAGAGCACACCAATATTCACGTCGGCGATCATGAGTTTCACGTTGTACCCCATCACCTCAATGGTGCTACCGAAAGGGATAACAGCAAATGTCACGAGCGCGACAGTAATTGAAATGATCGGAGCCAGGGTGTGAACGAACCTATTCGCTTGGACCGGTACGATTTCTTCTTTCATGTGCAGTTTTAGAACATCTGCAAATGACTGAAGCAGACCATACGGCCCCACTCGATTCGGTCCAATTCTGTTCTGAATAAACGCACTCACCTTCCGTTCGATGTAAACGAGATACGCCACCACAATCAGATTGACCGCCAATACCACCGCGATTTTCGTGATCGATATTATGAGGAATTCCATCGAGGGTCTTTATGGTTGAGTGGGAACTGCGGCATGTCGCTTCTGCTGGATCGCGAGGCCTTTATTGCCAATCGCTTTGTAGCTTGTGCCCTTAAACGCGGGTACTGTCTTGGCGATCTCATTATACACATCTTCAGCCGAGGAGAATTTGAATTTCGAACCAAGAACGGACGCAATCCCCGAGACGATGCGCCATGATGCACGAGCGTCGCGTTTCATCCCCCTTGCCCAGCGGTCGAACTGCGTACCAAACTTATCCAGACGGCTCATCGCAAATCCATCCATGGAACGATCCTGTTCCAGTGTTGCCACCGATGGCCGGATCCGCTGGACTCGTCCATCGATGTTGGTAAACGTTCCGTTTTTCTCCGCATAAGTGGATGAAGGCAACACAACATCTGCAAGTCTGGTTGATTCGCAGTCAAAAGACAACAGAACCACAAAAAATTCGAGCTGACGGAGAACCTTGGCGATTTCCTGACTTGACGCGATGTTATCATCAAGCATGATGAGAGCTTTGATCTCTCCCGCACCAATCCCGTTCATGATCTGATCGAACGAATGGCCGCCATCTGCCGAATGGACACCCATCAATTGAGCACCAAGCGCGTTGGGAGTCTTATCGGAAGTGATCAATATGTCATCTGCATCTCCCTCGACGATGTGTCGTACAAAATCAAGGTGCTTCACGCCAAGTGCACCGGCAAACTTTCGCAAGACATAGTTATCTTCGTTTGTGGCGTACGCCGAACCGAGGATCGCAATTTCTGATTTCTTGAAAGTTCGGAGTTCCGACGCAACGTGCGCATACGCTTCATCCCAACCGACTTCAGCAAATTCGTCATTCTTCTTGAGCAACGGAGTCCTGATCCGATTTTCAACATTGACGTGCTTGAACGTACCCAGCCTTCCAGCGTCACACATCCAGTATTGATTCACTTCCGGGTTGTACCGTGGCGTTTGTCTCAGAATCTCGTTATTGCGCACCCACGAATACATGTTACACCCGCGTGAACATCCGGGGCAGACAGTCTCCGTGGAAGACATTTCCCACACGCGCGACTTGAACCGGAAGTCTCTGCTCGTGAGTGCCCCGACCGGACAAATATCAATCGTGTTCATCGAGTATGGGTTGTCAAGCTGTTCGCCTGGAAATGTTGTTAACTCCACGTGCGTCCCCCGCTGAGTGAAAGTCAGTTGTGGCTTTCCTGCTACCTCGTCGCAGAAGCGTACACACCGAGAACACATGATACATCTTTCGGTATCCAACAACACATGAGGACCGAGTTCAACGCGTTTCGGCTTGTGAACTTTGTTTTCATCAAAGCGGCTGTAGCCGACGCTATGCTTATATGCATAGTCCTGGAGCTTGCATTCACCTGCCTCGTCGCAAATTGGACAATCCAAAGGGTGGTTGATGAGTAAGAACTCCATCACTGCCTCGCGCGCATTCACCACGCGCGGGTTATTCGTGTGAACCACCATGCCATCGGCAACGGTTGTGGCGCAGGCGATCACCAGTTTCGGGAGTTTCTCCACCTCAACCAGGCAGACGCGACAGTTTCCTGCCACTGAAAGTTTGGGATGCCAGCAAAAGTGTGGAATGTCAATCCCGCTTTCCCGCGCTGCCTCGATGATAGTCTTCTTGTTGTCAACCTCGAGTGGCTGACCGTCAATCGTTATAGTGGCCATAGTTACTCTAAGAGAGAACCGATTCTTTCTTTACATAGTTTTCGTGGAAAGTCTTCAACCTCAACACCAGTTCCTCGATCTCATTTTGCGGTGGGAGGAATGTCGTTCGGAAATGGAATGTTCCAGGAAGCTGACCAAATCCTGACCCGGGAACGACGCATATTCCTGTCTGCTCCAACAAGGACATGCAATAGGACGAATCGCGTTGCCCCTCGTATTTCAACCGCTCCGCCTCGGTCATCTTTTCTGTGTTCACTCCTTTTTCCGCTGGCAAATCTATCTTCACGAATGCATACATTGCTCCCTGGGGAAGATCAAGCGAAAGACCGTCGATTTGATCAATGCCGTTTTTTAGAGTCTCCGCTTTGTTCTTCAGAGCACTGAGAATATCGTTCTTCTCTTTATTGTACAAAGGGTAACTCTCTTCATTCGCCTCGGGCGGCGACACCATCAGATACGTGGTAAGTTGGCCCGCAACATTTGCACACAAACTAATAGATTGGAGCTTTACAAACTCCGTCAGAACTTCGGGAGAGATATTTCTCAACTCCAAGTAGCCACCTCGATGTCCACACTCTCCAAGAAAACCCTTGGATGCAGAATGGAGGCTAAACAGAGGTACATCCGTTATATCCAGATCGTGCATGATTTTCGCGAAGGAGTAGAACCTTGAATCTGGGTCATAGACATTCTCCTGGTATACTTCGTCAGCGATAATACTAAGATCATGGTGACGGGCAAATTCGACGACCATTTTGATGTTATCATATGAAAGGACCGCTCCAGTAGGGTTTCCCGGATTGATGACCACAATACCAACCGGGTGAATCCCTCTGAGTTTTGCTTTTTCCAGACTCTCAATCAGAGCCGCCTCATTCAATTGCCAGTGATTCGATTCATCAAGATAGTATCCGATTTGATTTCCGTTGTACATTGCAATGCTCGCACTGTACAGCGGGTATTGTGGAATCGGAATCATGAATCCATCACTCTTCTTCCGAAGAAGCGCCAGCAAGACCGCCTGCGCCCCTTTGCTCGCACCATCCGTGAGGATGACCTGATCACTGTCAGTGGGGATACCATCGCGATTACGAATAAACTCTGCGACCGCTTCGCGGATGAACGGAATCCCTGTGCTCTGGGTATAAGCCCCCGAACCATGCGGGTGTCTTTGAAGAATTGATTTTGCCCTCGAGATGACATCGCCGGGATAAAGGCTGACCACCGCTTGTTGATTCATCAACTCCGGGTGCTCAATCAAGCTGAGAGTTTGCCGAAGGTAAGTCAGCGGACTTTGTCCTAAAGCCTGAGGATTCCCAATATTACAATAGATAATCTTTCTTCCCCCACGCTCTAGTTCTTGCGCGCGGATAACTATGGGCCCTCGCACTGCATATTCTGCGCCGAGGAGATTCTCGTTGAGATGTTTTCTGCCAAGTATCATGATCTTATTCTCAGGACTACGACGGACGAATAGTCACTGTCGAAAACTGATCGTCCACGAACAGCTCTTCTGCAACTTGATGGATATTCTCCACGGTGACTCGATCGATATTATCAAGAACAGTCTGGATTGGGACATACTTTTCGAATACCATCTCACTGCTGCCAAGACGCATCATTCTTCCGGACATGTTCTCAAGCCCAAGCATCATTGTTCCTTTGATCTGCGATTTAGTGCGGTCAAGTTCAGCTTTCGCTACTGGTTTCGACCGAAGCTTTTTTAGTTCTTTAAAGATCAAGTCAATCGCATTCTCCACATTCTTCTCGTCTGTTGCGACGTAGGTTCCGAAGATCCCTGTATCGCTCAGGAGGTTTACAAAGGAGTATATCGAATAAGCAAGTCCGTTTTGCTCACGGACCGATTGATAAAGCCGCGAACTCATCCCCTCGCCGAGAAGGGTGTTCAAGAGAAGAAGCGGATATCGCTGTTTGTGCTTCGCGCTGTACGCTCTCCTGCCCATGCAAATGTGCGCCTGATGAATTTTCTTGGTATAGTTGAGTTTTGTCGGTTGGTCGCCTGAGGAAGAGGGTGCTTTTCTCTCTCGCTCATCGACTCTCTTCGACATGCCGGAAAAACACTTTTCTGTGAGGTTCACGAGTTTCGGATGATCAACATTTCCCGCGGCAGCAATCACGATGTTTCCGGGCGAATAATGGGAAGCCACATGCGTACGTAAGTGCGTACGTTGAAAATTCATGAGGTTTCGTTCGCATCCAATAATCGGTAGACCGAGTGAATGATTGGGAAACAACGCTCGCTCGAAATACTCATGAACAACATCTTCGGGATCATCCTCTGAGCTCTTCAGTTCCTCCAATACAACTAGTTTTTCCTTCTCCATTTCATCATGCTTGAAGGTGGCATTCCGGACGAGGTCGGAAAGAACATCCACCGTCTGCGCGAGGTTAGTGTCAAGGATTCGTGCATAGAAGCAAGTGTTCTCTTTTGTCGTAAACGCGTTCAGATACCCGCCGCGTGATTCAATGCTTCGAGCAATCTCTCGAATACTTCTTTTCTTCGTTCCTTTGAATACCATGTGTTCAAGAAAGTGAGTGATCCCGTTTTGATCGGGGTTTTCATCTCGCGAGCCAACATTCGCCCACACCCCTACGGACACGGAACGGACGTACGGGATTGTTTCAGTTACGATACGAATCCCATTTTTGAGAGTGGTCTTATTGTACAATGTTTCTTCAGCGGACGGGTTGAAGGTCGGAGAGCCGGATGACTTGAGCATGAAACTCATGAAAGATGCACATTCCCAACAAAAAATTCGCTGGAAATATATCCAATTTGATCAGGAGAGTCAAGAAAGGGTAGTGCCAACGTCTTGCAATCAGCGGTTGATTTGACTATGTTAACGCGTCGCAATGCAGACGCCGTTAACTCCCGTACTATATGTTCGAAACTCTTCTTGTTATCTTCACAATCCTCTACTCCGTCCAACTGATTCTCTTTTCTCTCTCGGTGAGATTCGTTCGCTATGCGGCTGACGCTTCGTATCGTCCAAGCGTCTCCGTTGTTATCGCCGCCAGGAATGAGGAGAGCAACATCCACAGTTGTCTTAATTCACTCATGTGCCTCGATTATCCGCCCGACCTTTTGGAAATCATCATAGTGGATGATCAATCCCAAGATGGGACATCGCGGGTTGTCAACAATTTTTCAAGGAAAGGCGCCAAGATTCGCAACATAACGGCGCAAAAGGGAGGCAGGAACCTTCAGGGAAAGGCAAATGCCCTGGCGCAAGGAATTGATGTTGCCAAGGGTGAAATATTGATGTTCACCGACGCAGATTGCACTGTCGCATCCACCTGGGTTTCTGATACGGTCAAGTACTTTGCTGATGAGTCAATCGGGATTGTCGCTGGCTATACCTTCCTGCGCGCACGCGGAGTTTTCCAATCGATACAGAGCCTTGACTGGTTCTTCCTTGTGACTGTCGCGGCTGCAACTATTGGACTTCGATTCCCGGTAACAGCCGTGGGAACAAACTTTTCAGTTCGGAGGAAAGCATACGATGCAGTAGGTGGATATGACAATATTACCTTAAGCGTAACGGA